>NZ_BAAARV010000142.1:0-87265 GCF_039532525.1 Dactylosporangium salmoneum | reverse complement strand
GGTCCGCGTCGAGGCCCGGCACCCCGCGGGCGGCGGCCAGCGCCCGCTCCAGCGTGTCGGCCGGCGAGCCGAGGACGAAGAAGGTCTCGCGCAGCCGCCGCAGCACCCGGTCGGCGACGACCTCGCCCTGCCCGGCCGCGGCCCGCGCGACGAGCGACGAGGGCTCGCTGGACAGCGCCACCCGCTCCAGCGTGGCGGGCCAGGGCGCGCCGGTGTGCCCGGCGATCTCCTGGATGTGGCGGTGGTACCACGCCGTCTCCGCCGCCGGGTCGGGCGCCGGATCGTCGCCGGGGTGGAACAGGATGCCGAACACGCGGCGCCAGCGCGCATCGAGGGCGCCGCGCAGGTACCGGAACGCCGGCTCCGACCCCCACGCCCAAGGGCACATGGGGTCGGTGAACTCGACGACCGACAGCATCGCCATCAGGGCCGCTCGACCGGCGCCCACAGGCTCGGCAGGTTGACCACGACGCCCTCCTGGCTGCTGCGCGCGATGACCACGACGGCCTCCTCGGCGCCGGGGTTCTCCTCGCGGTGCGGCGCGTACGGCGGGACGAAGATGTAGTCGCCCGGCTCGGTCTCCAGGCGCACCTCCTCGTCGCCGTCGGCGAAGACGAACACCGGGCGGCCGGAGACGATGTAGATGGCCGTCTCCGCCTCGCCGTGGTGGTGGTCGCCGGAGCTGGTGGCCGGCGCGACGTGGGTGCGCCCCATCCACAGCTTGTCCGAGCCGACCGTCTTGCCGGAGACGGCCTCGAGCCGGGTCATGCCGGAGGTCTGCATCGTGTCGCCGGTGAGCTCGGCGCCCTTGATGTGGCGCAGGGGCGCATGCCAGTGATCGGTCATCGTCGTCGCCTTTCCTATGGGTGTACGTCCACCAGGCCCAGCAGGGCCGCGGCCGACGTTCGGGGGCGCTCGTCCAGCAGGTCCGCGAGGGTCACGCCGGTGAGGATCTCCTCGGTGCGGGCCTGGATCGCCCGCCACACCGCGGCGACCGCGGGCGCGCGGGTGGCGTCGGCGGGGTCGTTCAGGCTCTCGCCGTGCACGGTCAGCAGCTCGCCGTCGACCGCCCCGACCACGTCGGCGAGGGTGATCTCGGCGGCCGGGCGGGCCAGCCAGTAGCCGCCCTCGCAGCCGCGCTGGCTGCGCACGAGCCCGGCCCGGCGCAGGTCGCGCATGACGGCCTTGAGGAACCGGTACGGAATGTGCTGGGCCGCGGCGATCCCCTCGCAGACGAGCGGGCGCCCCGCGTCCGCGGCCAGTTCGACCAGCGCGCGGATCGCGTAGTCCGCCTTCGCCGAGATGCGCATCGCGGCACGTCCTCCAGCAGCTGGGGGGTTGACTGCCCAAAACCATACCAAGGCACTGTGTTTGTATCCATTGACTCCTGGGGTGCCGATGAAAGGGGATGCACCTTTTTGCCCGAATTGTCGTTGAACGCCTTGGCCGGCCCGGAGCGCGGGCCCGGGAAAGATCGGGAGCGTTGCACGATGAACCGCAGAAGCCTGCTCGTGGCGGCCGGCGCCGTAGGACTCACCACCGCGGTCGGCGGCGCCGCGGCCGCGATCGCCGCCGACGCCCCGGAGGCCGGCCGCAAGCCGCGCCCGATGCTGACCTGGGAACTGGTCGGCGGCTTCGTCCCGGCCGGCTGGACCATGCTGCGCGCCCCGCGCCTGGTCGCATACGACGACGGCCTGCTCATCGCCGACGCCACCCGTCGCCTGCGGATCAGCGGCGCCGAGGTGCGCTCCCTGCGCAACCACGCCACCACGGTCCTGCGCGACCCGGCCAACGCCCGCCGCCGCCCGGGCGCCCCGATCGTCGCCGACGTCCCGTCGACGGTCATCACCGCCCGCGACAACGGCCGCAAGTACTCCGCGTCGTTCGAGGGCCTGGAGGAGACCCGGCGCGACCGCGCGTACCCGCCGCCGGCCTACGCCCTGCTGGACCACCTGACCCAGCTGCGCGACCGGGTGAACCGCGCCGGCACCCAGTGGCAGCCGGAGGCGGTCCGGGTCGTCACCACCCTCATCGACGCCGCCCAGCCGACGACGGCGACGCTGCGCCCGTGGCCGCAGGGCGTGCCGGTGCCGCAGTTCCGCAAGGACGAGTTCGTGGTGCGGATGGACCTGCGCGACCGCCAGGCGCGCGCCCTGATCCGGGCCGTCCCGCACCCGGACCTGTCCCAGTGGCCGGTCTTCCGCCTGCCGGACGGCCGCCGCGCCCAGCTGAACTGGCGCTACCTGCTCCCCCACGAGTGACTCCCAGTGTGATAGCCATGTAATCCGTGGTACGTGTGCTGATCTCCTACGCCCATGACAACGCCGACCACGAGGAGGCGGTCTACCAGTTCTGGCGGACCCTGCGCGACCAGGGCGTGGACGCGAAGATCGACCTGACCGCCACGGCCACCCGCCAGATCTGGACGGAGTGGATGACCGAGCAGGTCCGGGAGGCCGACTACGTCCTGGTCATGGCCTCCCCGGCCTACCGTGATCGGGCCGAGAACCGCGGCGACCCGGCCGCGGGCCGTGGCGTGCGCTGGGAGTCCCGGCTGCTGCAGGAGCTGCTGTTCGCCGATCCGGACGGCGGCTTCCGCAAGGTCCTGCCGGTCGTCCTGCCGGGCCGCTCGGTCGACGAGCTGCCCGCCTGGGTCCAGCCCATGGCCGGGCACACCTACCGGGTGGCGGCGATCGCCCCCGCGGGCCTGGAGGAGCTGCTGCGGGTGCTGACCGGCCAGCCGCTGCACCCGGAGCCGGCGCTCGGCGACGTGCCGGTCCTGCCGCCCCGCACCGATGCGGCCCCGTCCGCTGCGCCGGCCGGCACCACCGCCGGCCTGGTCGACGCGCTGCTGGCCGTCCCCGGCATGCTGGAGCCGGCGTTCCGGCAGAAGCTGTACGACGGCCTCCCACCCCAGATCGCCCAGCAGCTCCACCGCGACGGGCGGGCCCGCCTCGAGCTCGTCGGCCTCGTCGACGTCTTCCGCGGCTACCCCCACCTGCGCCCGTGGCAGGCACTGGTGACCCGGCTGGAGGAGCTGGTGCCCGATCACCCTTCGGTGCGGGCGGTCGCCGGCCTCGTGGCGGGGTTCAGCGGGGACTGAGCGCGGCCGCCGGCTACGCCGGCCTTGCCAGGGCGCGGGCCCGGTGGGCGATGAAGGCGGTGACGGCCAGCATCGCGAGGGCGTTCAGGGCGTGCAGGCCGAAGACGAGCCGGCCGGCCACGGAGTCCTCGCCGATCGCCCTGGCGGTCACCGCGATGAGGACCTGCAGGCTGGTCAGGGCGCAGATCAGGGCGGACAGGGCGATGAGCCGGCCGGGGACCCTGGCCGGCACCGCGACCGCGATCATCGCGACCGGGACCAGGAAGATGACGTAGCCCAGCGCGTGGTGCGCGGCGTAGGAGTCGCCGAAGGCACCGCTCGCGGCGAAGAAGAACTGGGCGACGACGATCAGCAGGAGTAGGGCCGCGAGGGCGGCGAAAGCCTTGCGCATGCCCCTACGACGACGTACCCCCGCCAAATGTGACGTCACGTTTCGGGGGGCTGCGTCGTCGTGTTGGTATGAGCGACCCGATCGACGAGCGGCGGCAGCTGATCAACCTCGCGTACCGGCTGCTCGGCTCGCTGGCCGATGCCGAGGACGTGGCGCAGGAGGCGTTCGCCCGGTGGTACTCCCTCACCCCTGAGCAGCGGGCGGACATCGCGTCGCCGGGGGCCTGGCTGACCACGGTCACCGGGCGGATCTGCCTCGACGTGCTCGGCTCGGCCCGGGCGCGGCGGGAGCGCTACGTGGGTGAGTGGCTCCCCGAGCCGTTGCCCGGCCCGGGCGCGGCCGATCCGGCCGACCCGGCGGACCGGGTCACCCTGGACGAGTCGGTGAGCATGGCGTTCCTCGTCGTGCTGGAGTCGATGACCCCGGCCGAGCGGGTCGCCTTCGTGTTGCACGACGTGTTCAAGTACTCGTTCGCCGAGGTGGCGGCGATCGTCGGGCGCACGCCGGCGGCCTGCCGCAAGCTCGCCTCGCTGGCCCGCCGCCGCGTCGAGGCGCCGCGCTCGGCCGCGCTCCCGGCGGCGGAGCAGGCGGCGCTGGTCCGGGACTTCAGGCAGGCGTGGGAGGCCGGGGACATTGAGGCCCTCGTCGGGCTGCTCGACCCGGACGCCGTCGGCACCGTCGACGGGGGCGGGCTGGTCAACGCGCTGCCCCGGCCGATCGTCGGCGCGCCCCGGCTGGCCCGATTCGCGGTGGAGTTCTCCGCCTGGATCCCGGCCATGACGCTGCGCGAGTGCACGGTGAACGGCCAGCCGGGACTGGTCGCCGAGCGCGACGGGACGATCGTGGCGGTGATCGCCTTCGCCGTGTCCAACGGGCGCATCAACCACCTGTGGGCGGTCCGCAACCCGGAGAAGCTCCGGACGTGGACCACCCAGCGGTGATGACCGGCTGCTCAGCGGCAGCCGGGGGACGCGGTCCGCAACCCGGAGAAGCTCCGGACGTGGCACCCAGCGGTGATGACCGGCTGCTCAGCGGCAGCCGGGGGACCATGATGTCGCAGGGCCTGGTCTCACCCGCGTCGTCTCATCCGCGTCGGTAAGGCCCGGCCGCCGCCGAGTGCTCGACGCCCGTGGCCACCGCCAGGCCGATCACGGCTGACGCGCTCACCGCATCAGCCGTGTATCCCGGGCTGCGCTCAGCGCGACGGGGCTTCCTCGCGCTCGTAGTCGGCGTAGGCCTCGTCGGGGTCGTCGTCGACGGCGTGCGGCACGCCGGACAACTCGTGCTGGAGCGCGGTCAGATCGGTCTGCGGGCTGAAGTACTTCAGCTCTCGCGCGATCCTCGTCTGCTTGGCCTTGGCTCGTCCGCGTCCCATGTGTGCCCCCGTGAGCATCCCTCAAGCGTCATCCGTGCCGACCACAATAGCTCGCCGCCTGCCCATCGACGAACATCCCCCTGGTGGTGTCGCGAAGCGGACGGACGGTAACCGGAAGGCGTCGTAGAGGAAGCCGGGGCGAGTCGGCCCCACTCCCCGGTTGTGATGTGGGGTACACGGCGGGAGGAACACCGGAAAACGCACCACGCACCATTACGTGGGACTGTACGCTGCGGCGGCCTATACCCCCTTTCCAGGAAGAACCCGATGAAGCTTGCATGGGGACGGAGCGCGGCAATGCTCGCCGCGGTCTCCGTCGTGTTCGCCGCCGGCGCCTGCGGCGACAAGGCCGGCGACAGCTCGAAGCCGGCCGCCGCGGCCACCAGCTCGAAGCCGGCCGACCCGAAGGAGACCCTCCTGGGGTCCCTGAAGGAGTACGACAAGGGCATCTACGACGTCGCCTTCACCGCGCGCGACGGCTCCGGCTCGGCCGCGGTCGACGCGACGCAGAAGCACGCGCACATCAAGCTCGCCAGCACCGAGGGCGACGTGAAGTTCTCGATGGAACTGCTCGTGCTCGAGCCCGAGGCGTACCTCAAGATGGACATGGGCGCGATGGCCACCGCCGTGCCGGGCCTGGAGCTGCTCAACGGCAAGAAGTGGATCCACGTCGACCGGTCCAAGATCAAGGACTCGCAGGAGCTGAGCATCAAGGCCGACGAGGCCGACCTGCTCGGCGTCGAGGCGCTGCTCAAGAGCGCGCAGGGCGTGCAGGCGGCGGGCGACAAGAAGTACACCGGCACCCTCGACCTGAGCAAGGCCGACAAGTCCCCCATGACGGACGAGGAGGTCACCAAGGCCCTGGGCGACAAGGCGGCCAGCGTGCCGTTCACCGCCACCCTCGGCGCCGACGGGCAGCTCTCCGAGCTGGTCATCGACGTGCCGGCGGCCGGCGACAAGGCGGCGCACCAGCTGAAGATGACGCTGAGCAACTACGGCAAGGCCACCATCCCGGCCAAGCCGGCCGGCGCCGAGGTGGTCGAGCCCCCGGCGTCGATCTACACCATGCTCAACGGCAGCAACTGACGCACTACCGGCAGGGGGCGGCGACCCGCCCCCTGCGGGCTTCTCACAGACGTGCGGCCACCGCGGAGCGCAGCTCGGGCAGGCGGTCGTGCAGCAGTCCGGGACACTGGGTGTTGTTGAAGTCCATGTGCCCGTAGATCTCGGTGGGCGCGATGCCGTACTGCTGGCAGGTGAACGCGCAGAAGGCCACCAGACTGTTCCAGAGCGCCGCCGGCGGCTGCTCGGTCAGGTAGGTGCCCTCGTTCTCGATGCCGATGGCCTGGTCGTTCTGCCCGACGCAGTGCGCGCCCTGCACCATGGTCTGGCCGTGCAGCAGCGCGTAGAGGCTCCCGTTGCGCCCCTCGGTCAACCAGCCGCCGCGGCTGTTGGTGAAATGCTGGCCGCTGTCGACCCAGCCGTTGGTGTCCATGTGCAGGTTCTGGATGTCCCGCGAGTTCTGGAAGGCGTGCGCCTGCGAGTAGTCGGTCGAGTTGGCCATCGCGGTGTGGTGCACGATGATCTTGTTCGGGCGATGCTGGTCGATGGTGAGCGGCCCGGACGGCGGGCGGGCGCCCCAGGCGCCGCAGCTGGCGATCGAGACCTGCTCCACGGCCGCCCCGGCGGGCCGCAGCGCGGCGAGACCGGCGGCCGCGCCGCCGAGCAGGACGGCGCCGCGCAGGGCGGCACGGCGGGTGAGTCGGGCCACGACGACCTCCGGTTGGTAATTTACGACATCGACAACTTTCTGTAAGCTTCCTACAGCGGCGCACACTACACCTGTTCAGCGGGTGGTGTCCATCGATCGATGTCGCTGAGATCTTTCCTTAAACTTCGACGAGCGTCTCTTGAAAGTTTTCCACGGGCGTGAGCTAATCGGCGAAGCTCTTTACCGAAAGGGCCGACCCCCCACCCCCCACGAGGAGGCGCACCGTGACCCTTCGACGGCTCGGCGTCCTGGCGGCGCTGTCCATGGCGGCCGCCCTGGTCGCCACATTCCTCACCGGCAACCCCGCCTCGGCGGCCACCGTCACGTACGGACAGGACGTGTCTGGCTACCAGGGCAGCGTCAACTGGCAGGCCCAGTGGAACGCCGGCTCACGCTTCGCCTACATCAAGGCGACCGAGGGCACGTACTACACCAACCCGTCCTTCGCCCAGCAGTACAACGGCTCCTACAACATCGGCATGATCCGCGGGTCGTACCACTTCGCGATCCCCAACGGGGGCACCGGCGCCGCCCAGGCCGACTACTTCGTCGCGCACGGCGGCGGCTGGTCCAAGGACGGCAAGACCCTGCCGGGCGCCCTGGACATCGAGTACAACCCCTACGGCGCCACCTGCTACGGCCTGTCCCAGTCCGGCATGCAGAGCTGGATCCGCTCCTTCCTCAACGAGTACCACACCAAGACCGGCCGCTGGGCGGTCATCTACACCACCACCGACTGGTGGACGACCTGCACCGGCAACTACAGCGGCTTCTGGGCCAACTCCCCGCTGTGGATCGCCCGCTACAGCAGCGCCCCCGGCACCCTCCCGGCCGGCGCCCCGACGTGGTCCTTCTGGCAGTACTCCAGCAGCGGCCCCTTCGCCGGCGACTCCAACCAGTGGAACGGCGCCCTGGACCGACTCAAGGTCCTGGCCTGCAACGGCACCTGCTGACGCACCGGGCCCGGAGGGGCGCTTTGTCCCTCCGGGCCCACGCACGCATCGGAACTCGCCTATCCTCGGCCACCATGATTCGCCGAGGCATGGGGGCGCTCGCGATCGGTGTCGTCACGATCGCGATGTTGACGGGCGCAGGGGACGACTTCAACGACGTGACGGTGGGCCAGGCGCCGCCCGGCTGGACGGTCGACACCAGCGGCGGCACGGTCGCCGCGGCGGCCGCCCCGGACGCGACCGACCGCAGCCTGCAGCTGACCAAGCCGGCCACCACCGGCGTCGTGCGGGCCACCAAGCCGCTCGCGGCGCTGGCCGGGGCGGTGACCGTCGAGGCCCGGGTCCGCGGCACCGGCACCGGCGGCTGGCTGCACGCGCTGGGCGTCGACGGGGCCGCCGGCCCGGTCGCCGACATCGGCCTGCGGGCCGGCCAGCTCTACGACGGCGGCTCCGGCCAGAGCCTCGGCCCGGTCGCCGACGGCAGCTGGTACGTCGTGCGCCTCGAGCTGCGCACCGCCGAGCAGCGCTACGACCTCTACGTCGACGGCGAGCGCCGCCTCGCCGGGGCCGCCTTCGCGACCGCGGCCACCGCCCTGACGTCGCTGTCGGCCCGCATCGACGCCGGCTACCAGGGCGGCATCAACCTCGACAACGTCGCCGCCCGCCAGGCGCCGGCCGACTCGGTGAGCTACCTCGTCGCCGACCAGTTCAACGACGCACCGCTCGGCGCCGCGCCGCCCGGCTACCAGGCCACCCCCGGCCCCGGGACCGTCGCCGTGGCCGCCGTGCCCAGCGCCGCCGACCGCAGCCTGCGCATCGCCAAGACCGTCGCCACCGGCAGCAGCAACGCGGTGCGCACCTTCCCGGCGCAGACCGCGACCGTGCTCGTGCGGGCCAACCTGCGCACCGACGAGACGACCGGCACGAAGGTCGCGCTGTACCTGCAGAGCTCGACCGGCAAGACGGCGATCTCGCTGCGGTTCGTCAACGCCGAGCTGCAGTACTTCGACGGCGTCACCGCCCACCCGCTGACTGCGGTCACGGCCAGGGAGTGGTACACCGTCCAGCTCGCGGTCGACGTCGCCGCCCAGAAGTTCGAGGCCTTCGTCGACGGCCGCCGCGTCCAGCCGGCCCCGACCGGGCTCGGGACCACCCCGCGCTGGTCGTTCCGCGACCCCGCCGCCACCGACGTGGCCTCCGCGCTGATCGGCGTCGGGGAGAGCCAGACCGGCACCGTCCTCGTCGACAACCTCCTCGTCTACCCGCACCGCCCGAGCGCGCCCGCGGGCACCGTCATCGACGTGCGCAACCCGCCGTACGGCGCGGTACCCAACGACACCACCCCCGACACGGCCGCCATCCAGCACGCCATCGACGACGCCCCGCCCGGCGCCCGGATCGTGCTCAACGGCGGCGTCTTCCTGACGGGGACGCTGCGCCTGAAGTCCGACATGACCCTGTGGATCTCCCGCGGCTCGACGCTGCGCGGCGTCCAGGACGACGCGGCCTACCCGATCTACGACCGGGCCGCCCTCGGCGCGCCGAACTGGGGCCTGAGCCAGTTCCGGGCGCTGCTGTTCACCCTCGACGCCGACAACGTCCACGTCGACGGCGGCGGCACCATCGACGGCAACGGCGACAAGCCCGAGTGGCGCATCGAGGGCAACGGTCCCGACCCGAACAACCCGGTCCGCCGCCCGCTGCTGTTCCTGCCGATGCGCGGGCACAACGTCAGCCTGCGCAACGTCTCGGTCCAGAACGCCGCGACCTGGGCCGTCGTCCCGGTGCAGGTGGACGGCTTTCTCGTCGCGGACGTGAACCTGGACAGCAACCTGACGTACAACCGCGATGGCATCGACGTCTGCGACAGCGACAACGTGGTCGTCGAGCGGACCAGCATCTGGACCGACGACGACTCGATCGTCATGAAGTCCTACGACCCGGTCGGCGTGGACGACGTGACCGTGCGCCTGTCGACCGTCGGGCACTCCGAGCGCGCCAACGGCGTCAAGCTCGGCACCGAGAGCATGGGCGCGTTCCGCGGCGTGACCGTCGAGGACGTCCTGGTCAAGCACACCCTGCGCAGCGCGCTGACGGTGACGGTCGTGGGCGGCGCGACCGCCCGCGGCCTGACCTTCCGCCGGATCACCGCCCAGGACGCGTACCGCGCCTTCTTCGTCCTGCTGGGCGAGCGCACGGACGGCAAGACGCCCCTGGCCGAGCCGCGCTGGGTGAGCGGGGTGCGGCTGGAGGACGTGACCGGCACCGGCCTGCGCGAGCCCTCCGTCGCCTCCGGCGAGACGATCGGCGGGCACCCGTACCGGGTCTACGACCTGCTCGTCAGCGCGCTGCACCAGGAGCTGCCGGGCGGGGCGGCCGCGCAGCCGGCGGCGCCCGCGGAGTACACCGGCAACTACCCCGAAAGCAGCATGTGGCCCGCGCTGCCCGGCTCCGGCCTGTACGTCCGCCACGCGAGCGGCGTCACCGTCCGGGACGCCACTGCGACCCTGGCCGCACCGGACGTGCGCCCGGCCGCGGTCTACGCCGACGCCCTGGACGTGCGGACGCCGTAGCCGTCATCGAGCGCTGATCGCGCTGCAGATCGCGAACGCCCGGTGCATCGCTGTCCGCCCCGGAGGCCTTCGAACAGATCGTCCGCGCGGCCCTGCGGGCCTGAACGCACGAACGCGGTACCTGATCTCAGGCGTGCTGACGTTCGGCCCGTTGCCGGATCAGCTCCTCGACCGCGGAGGGCAGGGTGGTTTCGAAGTCGATAAGTTTCGCCCAGGTCGGGGTGACGACGATCCGGACCATGCCGTCGTAGAGCGAGCGGACCTCGGCCTCCCAGTCGACGCGCTGCTCGGGCGTCATCTCGTAGCTGCCGTTCATCTGCAGGTACTCGTCCGGGATGCCGTCGACGACGTCCAGCTCGGCCCGCCCGCGGATGAGCAGGATCTTCGGCGGGTGGACCTCGGTGTCGATGGTCAGGGCAACCATCGGGTTCTCGCGCAGTGCGGGCAGCTTCGGGGCGTTCTTCGTGGTGCACATGACGATCTCCGAGCCGTTCCAGGTGAAGGCGATCGGGATACTGCGCGGCGTGCCGTCCTTGGCGACGTAGGCCAGGCGGGTCAGGTCGCGGGCCAGCAGCTCCTGGCTGATCGGCCGGTTCAGGATCTCGGTGATCTCGGTCGGTCGCATGGTGATCGCTCCTTCGTCGGCGGCGCCGAGCGACCTGTCCGTGGCCGCTCGAGTCCTGGGACGGAGCCGGCCGGACGTTCTCGACACCCGAGCCGCACGAATGCTCGAAAATTTCCGAGCTCGTTCGCCACACCGCCTGGAGCCGCGGCCGGCCACCCGTCACCGCCGACGGCGGCAAGATCCTCGAGGACGCCGCCTAGGCCGTCGGCTTGGCGGTGCCGAGGGCGGTCTGGATGGCCTTGACCAGGACCGCGACCACCAGGGCGACCGACGGGCGGATCGAGGAGTCCTCCATGCTCACCGACCCGGTGAACCCGGCGAAGTCGCTGATCTGCTGCAGGCGCTCGTGCGCGGCCGCCGCCTCCTCGGCCGGCAGCCCCAGCGTCGGCTCCATCCGGGCCGCCGCGACCAGCGTCGCCAGCGCGGCGGTGCGCTCGTCCGGCGTCTCGTCGCCGACGAGCGCGCGGGTGAGCCGCTCCCGGATGCCCGCCTCGACGGAGGTGTCGATGGTGGGGTACCGGTGCAGGTGCACGTAGCCGTTCATGGTCGTCTCGTCGACGTCGCAGACGATGTTGCGCGCGCACAGGTCGCCCAGCACCCGCTCGCGCAGCCCGTGCCGCAGCCGCTGCACCCAGGACGCCGGCGTGTGCGGGGCGTCGGCGGCCACCCGGGCCAGCACCTCGTCGGCGATCGGCTCACCCGTCGGCGCCGGGTTGGTCACCAGCATCGTCCCGCCGTTGTAGGCGAGCCGCCCGGCCAGGGCCAGCTCGACCAGCACGGCGGCCGCCATGGCCAGGTCGAGCCCGATCGTGGAGCCGGTGGCCCGCCCCGACTCGTCGTCGTAGGCCAGCAGGAGCAGCTCTTCGGGCAGCGCAACCGATGTTCCCATGGCTGGACGTTAGCGCGCGACCGCCAGATCCCCTATCCCCCCTTTTTCCGACTCCCCCCTTTTCCGGCCCGGCCGTACCGGCGCGCAAGCGTTACCCGCCGGTAGGCCAACCGATAGACGCCGGTCACTCGAATCCGGCTAGATGGGGCGCGGCTGGTCAACCACCCCGAACGGAGTACGACCACATGGGGATCACTCGCCGGGCCTCCCTGGCCCTCGCGGCCGCGGTGCTCGCCGGCACCGCTGTCGCCACCCCCGCGGCGGCGGCGCCCGCGGCGACCTGGGAACGGTCGCTCGGGCTCGCCAACGCGTCCAACTTCCGCGACGCCGGCGGCTACACCACGGCGGACGGCCACACCGTGCGCACCGGTGTCGTCTTCCGGTCCAACAAGCTCAGCAACCTGACCGCCGCCGAGTGGCAGGTGGTCATCGCCCACGGCATCAACCGGGACGTCGACCTGCGCAACGTCTCCGAGCGCGGCGACGAGCCGGACCACGCCCCCGCCGGCGTGGCCTACCAGGTGGCCGACGTCGCCTCCCTGAGCCACGGCATCCGCTTCCACGACAACGCGATCGGCACCCTGGCCGCGGCGCTGGCCGCGGGCCTGCTGTCCGGCTCGTCGGACCTGGGCCAGTCCATCGGCTACCCGTTCATGGTCAACTTCGTCGGCGCCGACTACGCCTTCCGGGACACGCTGCTCGCGATCGCGAACAACACCTCGGGCGGCGTGGTGTACCACTGCTCGGCCGGCAAGGACCGCACCGGCTGGGCCACCGCCGTCCTGCTGACCCTGCTCGGCGTGCCGATGGGCACCGTCGAGTCCGACTTCCTGCTCAGCAACACCTACCTCGGCCGCTCCGACGCGGTCCAGGTCGCCTGGCTGCGCGCCGCGTTCGCCGAGCTGTACCACATCTACGGCAGCTTCGACGCCTACCTGCACCAGGGCCTGATGCTGTCCGACGCGAACATCGCCGCCATCAAGGCCCGCCTGCTCGTCTGACCCGTCATACCTCGCGGCGCGCCGCCGGACCCGGTCCCGGCGGCGCGTCGTGCTGTCGGGTTTCCGCGCCCCGGACCGTGCAACCTCGTCGATGGTCACCGCGTGTCTCTCGGTGTCCGGCGGGTCACCGGGTAGACGGGGGGTGATCCGCCGGACCCCTACGCGATGCCGGCGGCCCGGCAGGCGTCGGCATAGGCGCCCGCGCACAGCGCGCCCGGGGTCACGAAGCCGTCCTTCACGACGGTGCTCGCGATCGTGTCCCTGGTGACCGTCACCGGGTCGAGCAGGATCGACGGCACCTGCCCGGCCCCGTTGTCGACCGAGGTGGTCTCGGCCGGGTGCCGGCCCCGCAGCAGGTCGTTGGCCAGCGTCGCGGCCGTCTCGGCCTCGGTGCGGATCGCCTTGTACACCGTCATGTACTGCTCGCCCACCAGGATCCGTTGCAGCGCCGCGGTCTCCGCGTCCTGGCCGGTCACCGGCACCTGCGGCAGGCCCGCGGCCTTCATGGCGGCGATGGCGGCGCCGGCGGTGCCGTCGTTGGCCGCGTAGACGCCGACGATGCTCCGGCCGCGCAGCGTCGGCAGGATGCGGGCGGTCCAGGCCTTGGCGTTGTCCGGGTTCCACTCGGCGGTGTCGGACTCGGCGGCGACGCGCACCTTGCCGTCGAGGCCCGCGTGGGCGCCCTGCTTGAACATCGTCGCGTTGTTGTCCGTCGGGGAGCCGTTGATCCACAAAATCTCGCCCTGGCTCGCCTTGGCGCCGAGGGCCTGCAGCAGCGCGGCCGCCTGCAGCGTGCCGACCTTGGCGTTGTCGAAGGAGATGTAGTAGTCGACGGGGGCCTTGAGCACCAGGCGGTCGTAGGAGATGACGGGCACGCCCCGGGCCTTGGCGGCGCTCACGATGTCGCCGGCCGCGACGCTGTCGACCGGGGCCAGCACGAGCACCTTCGCCCCCTGGTCGAGGGCGTCCTTGGCCTGCTGCAGCTGGGTCTCCGCGTTCTGCTCGGCGTTGCGGTAGTCCACGGTGCAGCCGCCGCACAGCTCGGAGAGTTTCTGGGCGAAGTACGGCTGATCCCCGGCCTCGTAGCGACTGGCCTTGAGCTCGGGCAGCAGCAGCGCCACCCGCGCGGCCGGCCCGGACTCCGGCGGGGACGTCAGGCTCTCGGTGCACCCGGCGAGCAGGGCCAGGAGCAGCAGCGGTACCGCCAGCAGCGCGCGAACGGACAAGGGTGCCCCTCAGTACTTGAACCGGGCGACCAGCGCCCGCATCTCGGAGGCCATCGCGGCGAGCTGGTCGACCGCCCGGCCGGTGCTGGACACGCCCTCGTTGGTCTGGGCGGTGGCGTCGGCGACCCCGGCGATGGTGCCCGCGATCCGGGTCGAGCCGCCGGCCGCCTCGCCGACGCTGCGGCTCATCGAGCGGGCCGTCGCCGCCTGCTGCTCGACCGCCGCCGCGATCGCGTTCTGGTACTCGCTCATCTGCGCGATCACGTCGCCGATCTGCCCGATCGCCGCGACCGCCTGGTCGGTGTCGACCTGGATCGCCTGCACCCGGCGGCCGATGTCGTCGGTGGCCCGGGCCGTCTCCCGGGCGAGGTCCTTGACCTCCTGCGCGACGACCGCGAACCCCTTGCCGAACTCCCCCGCCCGGGCCGCCTCGATGGTGGCATTGAGCGCGAGCAGGTTCGTCTGCCCGGCGATCTGCGTGATGACCTTGACGACCTCGCCGATCTCGCTGGAGGAGGCGCCGAGCTTGCCGATCGTCTCGTTGGTGGTGGCCGCGATCGAGACGGCCGACGCGGTGACGGTGGCCGCGTGCGCGGTGTTGCGGGAGATCTCCTCGATCGCGTCGCCCATCTCGGAGGCGCCCCCGGCCACCGCGGCCACGTGCTCGCTGACCGCGCCGGCGGTGCGGGCCACCTCGCCGGCCCGGCTGTCGGCCTCGGTCGCGCTGCCCCCGATCCGGCGGCTGATCGCGGTGAGCTCCTCGGCCGACGCGGCGAGCGTGGCGGAGTTGTCCCCCAGGGACCGGACCGCTTCCCTGGTACTGGCCGTGGCGGCGCCGAGCGCGCGGGCCATCTCGCCGACCTCGTCGCGCTGGGCGACGTCGGCCTGCGCCGTCAGGTCCCCGGCCGCGACCGCGGTCAGGACCGCGTGCACGCGCCGGATCGGCCGCACGACCAGCCCGGTGAGGTACCGGCTGAGCACCATCGCGACGACGAGCCCGGCGAGCAGGGCCGCCCCCATCGCGATCCACGCCGTGCGGTAGGCCCGCGCGGCCTCGTCGGCCCCGTGCCGCCCGCTCGCCTGCTCGAAGGCGATGAGCTGCTGCAGGGCGCCGATCGCGTTGGCGCCGACCGTCTCGCCGTCGCCGAGGTACGCCTGCTGGAACCCGGCCGTGTCCCCCGCCGCGATGAGCGGCAGCAGCCGGTGGTCGCGGATGTTGCGGAAGGCCCCCCACCAGATCGTGAACCGGTCCAGCAGCTGCCGTTGCCGCACGTCGTGCAGGTTGGCGCGGTAGGCCTCGACCTGCGCGTCGACCTCCCGGTCGGCGGCCGCGATGTCGGCGGCGAACGCCTTGCTGGCCACCGGCCCGTTGGACAGCGCCAGGTTGGCCACGGCGTTGCGCACCCGCAGCGCCGCCTCGTCGAGCTTCGCCAGGTGCGCCGACGGCACGAGGTTCACCCGGTACAGCTCGTCGGCCCGCTGGTTGACCCGCCCGAGGCCGTATGCGCCGGCGCCGAGCACCACCGCCCCGACCGCGCACCCGACGAGCACGAGCAGCATCAGCTTGCGCGCCATCGGCTGGTCGGCCAGCCACCGTCGCTTCTCGGCCGCCACGCGTCCGCCCCCTCGCCCTGCCCGTCTGCCTCTCCATCGGCGCGACGGCTGTGGTTCTGAGCACGTTGGGGTTGCGGTGTTGCCGGCAGGGTGCGGCAAGGCACCGGCGGCCTGGCCTTCGGCAGCTTCCCGGGCGCCGGCTGGGCCGGCGAGCCTGGAGTGCCGAGCCGTCCGGGCACCCCGTCCGGTGGAACATCGAGCACGTCCGCCGGGTCCGCGACGTGGTGGCCCAGGCCCGGGCGGCGACCCGCGAGCCGGCCGGCCTCAGGGCGTGGCCGCGCGCCGGGCGAACAGCTCCCGTTCGGCCTCGTTGCGGGTCAGCTCGGCGGCGCGGGCGAACTCGGCCCGGGCCTCCTGCGCGCGGCCGAGCCGTTCGAGCAGCTCGCCGCGGGCGGCGGGCAGGTGGGGGTACCCCGGCAGCTCCCCCTTCGCGACGAGCCCGTCGACGATCGCCAGCCCCGCGGCCGGCCCGTCGGCCATCGCGACCGCCACCGCCCGGTTGAGCTCCACGACCGCCGACGGCGCCACGTGGGCGAGCAGGCGGTACAGCGCCGCGATCCGCCCCCAGTCCGTCTCCGCCGCCGTCCGCGCCTTCGCGTGCTCGGCGGCGATCGCGGCCTGCAGCCCGTAGGGCCCCAGGGTGCCCAGGTCCTCGGCCCGCCGCAGCGCCGCCAGCCCGCGCCGGATGAGCAGCCGGTCCCACCGCCGCCGGTCCTGGTCGAGCAGCAGCACCGGCCGGCCCTCGGCGTCGGTGCGCGCCCCGACCCGCGACGCCTGCAGCTCCATCAGCGCGGTCAGCCCGTGCACCTCGGCCTCAGCGGGCAGCAGCCCGCACAGCACCCGCCCGAGCCGCAGCGCCTCCTCGCACAGCGCGGGCCGCGCCCAGCCGTCCCCGGCGGTCGCGGAGTAGCCCTCGTTGAAGATCAGGTAGATCGTGCCGAGGACCGCCGCCAGCCGGGCCGGCACCTCGGACGCCGGCGGCAGCTCGAAGCGCACCCGCTCCTTGGCGAGGGTCTTCTTGGCCCGCAGGATCCGCTGGGAGACCGTCGCCTCGGTGGTGAGGAACGCCCGGGCGATCTCGTCGGTGCGCAGCCCGCCGAGCATCCGCAGGGTGAGCGCCACCTGCGACTCGGTGCTCAGCGCCGGATGGCACGCGGTGAAGATCAGCCGCAGCAGGTCGTCGCCGATGTGGTCGTCGAGCGCGTCGACGATCGCGGCCTCGGCGGACTCCCCTTCGGCCAGCTCCACGTCCCGCCCGACGACGGCGAGCTTGCGCCGGTAGTTCTCCTGCCGCCGCAGCAGGTCGATCGCCCGGTGCTTGGCCGTCGCCATGAGCCACGGCCCGGGATCGTCCGGCACCCCGCGCCCGGGCCACTGCTCCAGGGCGATGACCAGCGCGTCCTGCGCCAGCTCCTCCGCCAGCCCGACGTCGCCGACGATGCGGGCGAGCGCCGCGATGATCCGCCCGGACTCGATCCGGTACACCGCCTCGACGACCCGCCGCACGTCCGCGCCGCTCACCCCCGGATTCTCGCACCGGGCGTCCGGTACCGGGTCCCCTGTACCGGGAGTGAGCGGCGCGGGGCGGATCTCAGAAGTCCTCCGGCCCCATGACCTTCAGGATGCGGCACTCGCCCTCCCAGGCCGGCCACAGGTCCCGGTGGAGCTTCATGAAGCGCGACGCCCACTCGACCGCCTCCTCGCGGGTGCGGGTCTCGTACAGGGCGTAGCTGATCATCTCCTTGGTCTCGGCGAAGGGGCCGTCGGTGACGCTCAGGGCGCCCCCGGTGACGGTGACCTTCGCGCCGGCCGAGCTCGGCAGGAGGCCTGCGTTCTCCAGCAGGGCGCCGGCCGCCGTCGCCTCCTCGCCGAGCTTCATGATCGCGGCCATGAGCTCGGCGGGCGGGGGCGTGGCCGGCTGGGCGGCCTCGAGCAGCATCACGTAGCGCATGTCGGTGACTCCTTCGGGTGCGGGTCCTTCCCGGCTTCCAACCCCTCCTCGAAGGGGGCGGGCCGGATCCGACACGCGGCCCGGAGAAATCTTCCTACGTGTTGCGGGTGATGTCGGCGACCTCGGCCGGGGTGAGGTGGATGGCCGCCGCGGCCACGTTGTCCTCCAGGTGCCCGACCGAGCCGGTGCCCGGGATCGGCAGCATCGAGGGCGAGCGGGCCAGCAGCCAGGCCAGCACGATCTGGCGGGTGGTGGCCTCGTACTTCTTCGCGATCCCCTCGATCGTGGCGTTGTCGTCGAGGTTCTGGATCGGCGCCCACGGCAGGAAGACGATCTGCTCCTGCTCGCACAGGTCGACCAGCGACTCCGAGCCGCGGTCGTCGACGTTGTACCGGTTCTGCAGCGACACCACCGGGGTGAGGCGCTGCGCGGCCCGCACCTGCTCCTCGGTGAAGTTCGACACCCCGATGTGGCGGATCTTGCCCTGGGCCTTGAGCTCGACCAGCGTGCCGATCGAGTCCTCCAGCGGCACCTTCGGGTCGGGGCGGTGGAACTGGTACAGCGGGATCTGCTCGATCCGCAGCTTGCGCAGGCTGCCCTCGAGGGCCTCGCGCAGGTGCTCCGGCCGGCCGTCGGGCACCCAGTTGCCGGGGCCGGGGCGCAGCAGGCCGCCCTTGGTGGCGATGACCAGGTCCTCCGGGTACGGGTGCAGGGCCTCGGCGATCAGCTCCTCGCTGACGTCGGGGCCGTATGAGTCGGCGGTGTCGATGAAGTTCACGCCGAGCTCGACGGCCCGGCGCAGGACCCGCTTGGCCTCCTCGCGGTCGCCCGGGTCGCCCCAGATGCCCTCGCCGGTGATGCGCATCGCGCCGAACCCGAGCCGGTTGACCGTGAGGTCGCCGCCGAGGTCGATCTGGCCGGCGTCGCGCGCACTCTGCTCTGCCATGCGTCAGGTCTCCTTCAGGGAGTCGGTGTGTACTTGTACTGATCTCAGCTTTCAACCTAGCTCCGTACCTACCCCGGAAATTGCCTATGGATTACGCCAGAACGGCGCGGGTAAGGTGACCCGACCCAGCAACCGCCGACGCACTGACCGTGACAACTGGGAGTGAGCAGCATGAACGCGCATGACCCGACCGGGATCGACCCGAACAGCCCCGAGGCCAAGGCCCGCGAGGAAGCCCGCTTCGCGGCGGAGCGGCAGCAGAGCCTCCAGCACCAGCAGGCCCGCGGCGGGCAGGTGGACGAGGGCGCGGTCGACTCGACCGGGCGCAGCATCCGCGACCCGCGCCGCGGCACGCAGCTGGACGAGGACATCTAGCGCGAAACCGTGCGCCGGGTGCATTGCCACAATGCACCCGGCGCGGGTTTCCGATATATCGCCGATAGACGTAACGTCCCCGGGCATGAGGCTCTGGGAGAGACTGTTCGTCCGCGCGACCGTCACCGAGACCGCGGCCGCGGGCCGGTTCCGGCGCATCCGCCTGCGGGCCGCCGCCCTGGGCGACGCCGAGTGGAAGGCCGGCCAGCAGGTCCGGGTCGACGTCGGCCCCAGGGGTGCCCTCGGCCCGCTGCTGCGCACCTACTCCGTCTGGGACCGGGCCGGCGACGCGATCGACCTGCAGGTGCTGCTGCACGGCGACGGGCCCGGCGCCCGCTGGACGGCCGCCACCGAGGCCGGCGACGAGGTGCTCATCAGCAGGCCCAAGGGCGACTTCGTCACCCGCCCGGCCGCCTACCACCTGTTCGTCGGCGAGGAGACCGCCTCCGTCGCCTTCGGGCCGATGCTGCGGGCGCTGCCGGACGGCGAGCGCCCGCGCAGCCGGGCCGTGGTCGAGACCGCGGATCCCGGGGACCGGCTCGCCCTGGACGGGGCCGTCACGTGGGTACAGCGGGACGCCGACAGCGCGGCGGACTCGAAGGCGCTGCTGCTCGCCGTACAACGGCTGGATCTTCCGGAGGAACCCGGTCAGGCCTACGTGGCCGGCGAGGCCCGCACCGTGCAGGCCGTGCGCCAGCACCTGGTGCGGGAGCGGGGCTGGCCCCGGCGCAGCGTGCTGACCAAGCCCTTCTGGGCCCCGGGAAAGCGCGGCATGGAGTAGCGTCACTGCCACGAGCGTCGATGCGGGGGACACGCGCCGGGGCTGGGCCGCCCTGGCGCTGCTGAGCGTGGCCGTCGCGGCCCTCGTCGTGGTGTCCGCGCGCTGGCACGGCCTGTTCGACCTGCGCATCTACCACGGTGCCGTCCGGCAGTGGCTGCACGGCGGCGACCTCTACGGCTACCGCGAGCCCGGCCCGGTCCGCAACTACGGCTTCACCTACCCGCCGTTCGCCGCGCTGCTGTTCGCCCCGCTCGCCCTGCTGCCCCTGCCGGCCGCCGCCGCGCTGCTCACCGCCGCGTCGGTGGCCGGCACCGCCGCCCTGCTGCGGGTCCGCCTGCGCCGCGTCCGGCCCGTCCTCACCGCCCTCGTCGTCCTGGCCGCCGTCGAGCCGTGGCGCGACACGCTGAGCTTCGGCCAGGTCAACCTGGTCCTGCTGACGCTGGTCGGCCTGGACCTGCTGGTGCTGCGCAACGGCGCGCTGGCCGGGCTGGCCACCGCGGTCAAGCTGACGCCGGTGCTGTTCATCGCGTACCTCGTCATCGCCCGCCGCTACCGCGAGGCCGCCGTCGCCGCCGGGGTCGCGGCGGCCGCCACCGGCCTGGCCTGGCTCGTCGCGCCGGGGGCGTCCGCGCGGTACTGGGGCGGCCTGGCCTGGCAGGTGTCCCGGGTCGGCGAGGTGGGCGCCCCCGCCGACCAGTCCCTCGCCGGAGCCCTGCAGCGCCTGCACGCCCCCGAGGCCGTCTGGCCGCTGCTCGCCCTCGCCGTCGTCCTCTTCTGGACCACCCGCGTCCAGGCCGCCGGGGACTGGGAGGGCTTCGCCCTCACCGGGGTCGCCATGTGCCTGATCAGCCCGATCGCGTGGGTCCACCACCTGGTGTGGGAGCTGCCCGCCGTGCTGCTGCTGTTCCCGCGGCGGCGCCTGCTCGGGCTGGCGGTCGTCGCCGTGCTGGCCCTGCGCCTGGTGTGGCTGGTCCCCGCCCTCAGCCTGCTGACGCTCGTCGGCATCGTGCTGCTCGCGGCGGTACCACACGACCGGACATCGGATGTATCACCGTGACGGTGCCCTTGCGCCGGGACTTACCGGACTGATAGACATCAGTCCTCCGATGTATGGGAGTCCCTCATGCGTGAGTTCGACGGTCTTGCCGCCGTCGTCACCGGCGGCGCCTCCGGGATCGGCCTGGCCACCGCCCGCCACCTGGCCGATCGCGGCGCCCGCGTGGCCAGCCTCGACCTGCGCGCCGACGACCTGCCGGAGGGCATCGACGGCTTCGTCGCCGACGTGACCGACGACGCCGCCGTGCGGGCCGCCGTGACCGCCGCCGCCGAACGCCTCGGCGGCATCGACATCCTCGTCAACAACGCCGGGATCGGCGCCGTCGGCACCGTCGAGGACAACCCCGACGACGAGTGGCACCGGGTCTTCGACGTCAACGTCGTCGGGCTGGTGCGGGTCAGCCGGGCGGCGCTGCCGTACCTGCGGCGCTCGAACCATGCCGCGATCGTCAACACCTGCTCGATCGCCGCGCACGCCGGACTGCCCGACCGGGCGCTCTACAGCGCGACGAAGGGCGCCGTGCAGGCCCTCACCGCCGCCATGGCCGCCGACCACCTCCGCGAGGGGATCCGGGTCTGCTGCGTCAACCCCGGCACCGCCGACACCCCGTGGGTGCGCCGCCTGCTCGATCGGGCCGAGGACCCCGAGGCCGAGCTGGCCGCCCTCCGGGCTCGCCAGCCGACCGGCCGCCTGGTCAGCGCCGAGGAGGTCGCCCACGCCATCGGCTACCTGGCCAGCCCCCTCGCCGGCGCCACCACCGGCACCGTGCTCGCCGTCGACGGCGGCATGCACGGCCTGCGCCTGCGGGCCACGCCGTGATGCTCGGCCTGGGCTGCGCGCAGCTCGGGAACCTCTACGAGGAGCGCACCGACGACGAGGCGTCCGCGATCGTCAACGCCGCCTGGGACGCCGGGATCCGGTACTACGACACCGCGCCCCACTACGGCCTCGGCCTCTCCGAACGCCGCCTCGGCCGCGCACTGCGCGAGCGGCCCCGTGCGCAGTACCGGATCAGCACCAAGGTCGGCCGCCTGCTCGAGCCCGTCGACGGCGGCGGCGACGACCGGGCCGACGGCTTCGCCGTGCCGCGCACCCATCGGCGGGTCTGGGACTTCGGCCGCGACGGGGTGCTGCGCTCGGTCGAGGAGAGCCTGACCCGCCTCGGCCTCGACCGCATCGACCTCGCCCTGCTCCACGACCCCGAGCACCACCCGGAGGCCGCCCTGCGCTCCGGCTTCCCGGCCCTGGCCGAGCTGCGCGCCCAGGGCGTCGTCGGCGCGATCGGCGCCGGCTCCAAGGACCCGGCGGTCCTGCACCGGGTCGTCACCGAGTGCACGCCCGACGCCGTCATGGTCGCCGGCCGGTACACCCTGCTCGAACAGCCCGCCGCCGCCCTGCTCGCGCAGTGCGCCTCGGCCGGCGTCGAGGTCCTCGCCGCCGGCGTCTTCAACAGCGGCCTGCTCGCCTCGCCCGACCCGGGCCCGTCCCTGCCGTACGAGTACGGCGAGGCGCCGGCCCCCGTGGTGGCGCGGGCGCGCTCGCTCGCCTCGGCCTGCGCCGAGTTCGGCAGCACGCTCCCGGCCGCGGCGATCGCCTTCCCGGCCCGGCACCCGGCCGTCGCCGCGGTCGTCGTCGGCGCCGACTCGGCCGACCAGGTCCGGCGCAACGCCTCGTGGTTCGCCGATCCGCCCGCGGACGCGCTGTGGGCGTTCCTGGAAGGGCGTGGCCTGCTGTGATCGTCGACGCGCACCACCACCTGTGGCACCTCGGCGGCGGGTACGACTGGCTCGACGCCCCCGCGCTGGCCCCCATCCGCCGCGACTTCGCCTTCACGGATCTTCTCGGGGACCTGGCCGAGGCCGGCGTGACGCACACGGTGCTGGTCGAGGGCGGCCGCTGCGACGCGGGCGAGGCGGCCGTCCTGCTCGGCCACGCGCGGGAGCACCCGCAGATCGCCGGCGTGGTCGCGTGGGACGACCCGGCCGCCCCCGTCTTCCCCGCCTACCGCGACCTGCCCGGCGCCGGCCGCCTCGTCGGGCTGCGCGCCCAGGTCCAGGCCGAGGACGTCGCCTACCTGGACCGCGCCGACGTGCGGGCCGGCCTGCGCCGCATGGGCGCCGCCGGGCTCGCCTTCGACCTGGTGATCCGCCCCGACCAGCTGCCCGCGGCCGCCCGGGCCGCCGCCGCCCTGCCCGACGTCCGGTTCGTCCTGGACCATCTGGGCAAGCCGCCCATCCGCTCCGGCGGCTTCGCCCCGTGGCGCGCCGGCCTGCTCGGCCTGGCCGCCCTGCCCAACGTCTCCGCCAAGCTCTCCGGCCTCGTCACGGAGGCCGACTGGGAGCATTGGAAGCGCGAGGACCTGCGGCCGTACGTCGAGGAGGCCCTTCTGCTCTTCGGCCCCGGCCGCCTGATGTTCGGCTCCGACTGGCCCGTCTGCCTGCTCGCCGCCTCCTACGCCGAGGTCCTGGCGGCCGTGTCCGATCTGGTGAGCCCCGGCGAGCGGGCCCAGGTCCTCGGCGGCACCGCCGTCGAGGTCTACCGGCTGGGCCGCGGGGCGTAGGCGCCCGGGTCCTCGCCGGCATCGCCGTCGAGGACTACGGGCTGGATCTCGGGGCGTAGGCGCCCGGGTCCTCGCCGGCACCACCGTCGAGGACTACGGGCTGGATCTCGGGGCGTAGGCGCCCGGGTCCTCGCCGGCACCACCGTCGAGGACTACGGGCTGGATCTCGGGGCGTAGAGTCGCCGCGGAGGAATCGATGGCACTGACCGACGAGGCAATCGACAAGATCAAGGGCATGATCACCTCGGGCGAGCTGGGCCCGGGTGACCGCCTGCCCAAGGAGGCCGACCTGGCCGAGCGCCTCGGCCTGTCGCGCAACTCCCTGCGCGAGGCCGTCAAGGCCCTGTCGATGATCCGCGTGCTCGACGTGCGCCAGGGCGACGGCACCTACGTCACCAGCCTGGAGCCCGACCTCCTGCTCGACGCGCTGAGCTTCGTGGTCGACTTCCACCGCGACGACACCGTCCTGCAGTTCCTGGAGGTCCGCCGCATCCTGGAGCCCGCCGCCACGGCGCTGGCCACGCAGCGCATGAGCGACGCCGAGGTCGCCAAGCTCCAGGACGTGCTCGACGCGCTGGACGCCGACCCGACCATCGAGTCGCTGGTCGCCAACGACCTGGAGTTCCACCGCCTGATCGCCGCCGGCGCGGGCAACGCCGTGCTGGGCTCCCTGATCGAAGGCCTCTCGGGCCCGACGACCCGGGCCCGGATCTGGCGGGGCCTGACCCAGGAGGGCGCCGCGGCCCGGACCCGCGAGCAGCACCAGGCCATCGTCGACGCCATCGCCACCCGCCAGCCCGACCTGGCCCGCTCCTGGGCCTCCATCCACGTGGCCGGCGTCGAGGAGTGGCTGCGCCGCGCGCTGTGACGCGCTACGACGGCGCTGTGCCGCGCTACGACGGCGCTGTGCCGCGCTACGACGGCGCTGTGCCGCGCTACGACGGCGCTGTGCCGCGCTACGACGGCGCTGTGCCGCGCTACGACGGCGCTGTGCCGCGCTAGGACGGCCGGGGCCGGCTCAGGCGGCGCGCAGCCAGTCCGTGAGGTCGCACAGCTCCAGCATCCGCCGCACCGGCCGCCGGGCGTCGGTGATCACGAGCCGGCCCGGCAGGAAGCGCTGCACGGCGTCGAGCTCGGTGACCGCGCCGCTGGAACAGAACGTGACGCGGGCAAGGTCGAGTTCCAGGCGTTCCGGGCGCTCGGCCACCGCCGCGGCCAGCGCCGTGCGCAGCCGCGGTACCGTCGCCGCGTCGAGGTCCCCGGCCACGCTCACGCGCACCACGCGCGCCGCCGACCGGTCGGCCACCGTCGTGATTTCCAGCTCGTCCATCAGCATGTGCATCACCGTCCGTCACGGTACGGCCCGGACGGCGGCCCCCGCATCGGACGGATGGGTCGAGAAGGTGCACGGTTGTCGGTTTCGCGGCGCCGTCATGCCATCCTGGTGACGCCGCGAACACGTAGCGTCAGGTCAGTCGAGATCGGCCAGGCGGTCCGCAGGGACGACGGCGTACTGGCGCAGTGACAGGTCACGGAACGTGACCGGGCCGCGGGGTCCGGGGACGCGGTCGATGTTGATGCCGGTCTCCGGGACGTTGAGCAGCTTGAAGCCGTCGAGCAGGCGGGTGGTGGCGTTCCAGAAGGCGCCGGTGCCGGCGTAGGCGCCAAGGAACTCCCGGGCGGCCGCGGCCGACTCGGTGACGATGCCGGCGGCCAGGCCCGAGGTCTCGTCGTTGGCCAGGCGGGCGGCGTGCAGCGGGCCGTCGGCCGGGGCGACGGTGACGGTCGCCTCGCGGTCGGAGTCCAGGGCCCACTCGTAGCCGAGCGGGTGCTCGTGCGGCGGGCGGGAGACGGCGATGCGCGGGGCCAGCTCGGCCTCGACCCGCGGGAGCAGCTCGTCGTAGCGGTCGCGGTGGATGAGCAGCAGGTTGAGGCGGTTGCAGACGCCGAGGCGGTCCAGGCCGGCGCCGATCAGCGCGAAGGCCTTCTCCAGGTCGGCCTCGCTGTCGATGTACAGCACCCCGCCCCCGTCGGCGTGGGCCAGCGTCCGCACGCCGGCCAGGGCGGCCTTCTCGGCCAGGGTCCGGGTGCTCTCGCCGCTGCCGCGCAGGATGACCAGCGGGATCAGGCCGGGCTGGGCGACCAGGGCGTCGGCCGAGCCGCGGCCCCGGGCCCGGATGAGCTGCACGGCGGCCGGGTCGAGGCCGGCGTCGGCCAGGGCCGGGGCGACGACCTCGTCCATGAGGGCGATCGCGGAGGCCAGGGCGGCCGAGCCGGTGCGCAGCACGCCGCCGTTGCCGGACTTGACCAGCTGGGAGGCGACGTCGACGGTGACGTTGGGGCGGGCCTCGTAGTTGGCGCCGATGACCCCGACCGGGCGGCGCCACTCCTGCAGGACCAGGCCGCCGCCGAGCTCGCGGATCGTGCGGCGGGCCGGCTCCGGCTCGACGTCCGCGAGGATGTTCAGCTGCTCGGCCATGCCGGCCAGGCGGGCCTCGTCCAGGCGAAGCCGGTCGAGCAGGCCGCCGCTCATCCCCCCGGCCTCGGCCGCGGCGACGTCGTCGCGGTTGGCGGCGAGGATCGGCTCGGGGGCGGCGGAGAGCCGGCGGGCCATGCCGCGCAGCGCCTCGTCGATGGTCTTGGCCGGGGCCGCGGCCAGGGAACCGGCGGCGGCCCTCGCCGCGCGGGCGGCCTCGGCCACTACCTCGTTGACGTCCACTGCCGACTCCCCACTCGTCAAACCGGGCGCTTGCGTGCCTGAAGAGTGTAAGTAAGCGGCAACCGCTCCGGACGGTCGGCCAGGCGGTACTCGCCGTGCTCGTCGCCGACGCAGAAGCCGGGCATCGGATCCCAGGGGCAGCTGTCGTGCTCCTGCAGCATGGTGAGCTCCAGGCCCTCGCCGAGCAAGGCGCCGACGATCTCGCCGAGGCCGTGGTTCCACTGGTGGGTGACGGTGTTGACGAACTTCGTCTCGGTCGGCACGTACGTGGTGCCGTCGTCCGACACGAGGGGGTCCTCGCGCTCGAAGTACGGGTAGTCGACGGCGAGGACGCCGTCGCCGCGGGTCTCGTCGATGCTCCACAGCATCGGGTGGCCCTCGCGGATGAACAGCCGGCCGCCGGGGCGCAGCAGGCCGGCCACGACCGCGGCCCAGCGCCGCACGTCGGGCAGCCAGCACAGGGCACCGACGCCGGTGTAGACGAGGTCGAAGGAGCCGGGCCCGAGCACGTCGAGGGCGGCGTAGACGTCGGACTCGACGAAGTCGACGCCGGCGCCGGCCCGCTCGGCCAGGGCGCGGGCCTGCTCCAGCGACGCCGGGGAGAAGTCGAGGCCGGTGACGCGGGCGCCGAGGCGGTGCAGGGAGAGCGTGTCGGTGCCGATGTGGCACTGCAGGTGCACCGCCCGCAGGCCCTCGACGTCGCCGAGGCGGGGGCGGTCGAAGCGGACCACGTCGCTGAGGTACGCCGGGTCCGCCACGAACCGCTCCACGAAGTAGCCGGGCGAGGCGGCGTGGGCGGGGGCGCGCTCGTCCCACTGCGCCCGGTTCAGCCGGAGGTATTCGCTCACGGTCCGAGACTCACACGCCGGTCAAGCGGATATGGCGTGGGTCTGCGCGTGCAGGAACGCCGAGGCCGGGCGCGGGCGCAGGACCGGCGGGACGTGGACCGGGACGTCGACGGCGGCGGAGAGGATCAGGGCCAGGGCCACGCTGGTCGGCCGGGTCTCGGGCAGCTTGTCCAGGCTGGCGGTGCACACCTCGGCGAGCTCGTCGGGCAGGCCGTCGATGGGCGGCAGCGGGGCCGGCGGGGTGTACCGGTGGGCGTGCAGCAACTGCTCGTCGGTGTTGGCGGGGAACGGCAGGCGGCCGGTCAGGCACTGGTAGAGCAGCACGCCCACGGCGTACACGTCGGCCGCCGGGGTGGCCGGCCCGAGGTCGAGGCGCTCCGGGGCCAGGTAGGCCGGGGTGCCGAGCAGAGTGCCGTCGGGCTGCTGGTCGGGCTCGCCGGCGCGCACGGCCACGCCGAAGTCGAGGATCTTGGCGCCGGCCGGGGTCAGCACGATGTTGGCCGGCTTGATGTCGCGGTGCACGATGCCGTGGCCGTGCGCGGCCGCGAGGCCGGCCCCGACCTCGGCGCACACCCGCCCGGCGACCCGCCAGTCGAGCGGGCCGGAGGTCATCACGCGGTCGAGCGGCTGACCCTCCACCAGCTCCATGACCAGGTACGCGGTGCCGCGGCCGGCGCGACGGGACGTACCGAAGTCATAGACCGACACGACGTTGGGGTGGGCGAACCGCGCGCCCGAGCGGGCCTCGTTGCGGGCCCGGTCGAAGGCGTCCGCGTCGGCCGTGTGCTCCGGCGTGAGCAGCTTCACGGCGACCTCGCGGTCCAGCACCTCGTCGTAGGCCTGCCAGACACTGGCCATGCCGCCCTGGCCCAGCTTGCGCTGCAGCCGGTACCTTCCGCCGAGAAACCGCACATCCTCCTGTTTCCCCCGTCCCGCGTGATTCAAGCTCGCGTTTCCCCCGCCGCGGGTGATTTCAAGCTCTTGTTGGTGTTTCATGCCGGGGCACCCGATCGCAACCGGGCGCTACCCGGGCGGGCAACCCCGCGACGGTGACCTGGTAGCCATGCCCGGACGCGCGCGGTACCTCGTGTTGGCCGGCGCCACCGCCAGCGCCGGATCGTCGCTGGCCGCCGCGCCGCTGAGCCGCATCCTGTGGCTGCTCGGCGGGCTGGTCTGCGCCGCGCCGATGCTGGCCCGGATGGCCCGGCAGCGCGCCGCGATCGCCCCCGCGTGGCGGCTCGTCGGCGCCGGGCTGGCCGTGCGGCTCGCCTCCGACCTGGCGTGCATGATCGAGGACCTGACCCACCAGGGCGACGTGCCGCTCCCGTCGTGGGACGACGAGGTCGGGTACCTGCTCTCCTACGCGCTGCTGGCCGCCGGGCTCATCGGGGCGGCCGGCGGCCGGGCCCGCACCGCGCTGCTGGACGCCTCGATCGTCGCCGCCGGGGTCGCGATCATCGACTGGATGGCGCTGGTCCACCCGTTCCTGCACCACCACGCCATCGGACAGCTGGCGCTGGGCCACGCCCTGATGTACCCGATCTGCGACCTCGTGCTGTTCGCCGCCGCGGTCCGGGTGCTGTTCACCGGGGCCGTGCGCAACCGGGCCAACCTGCTGGTGCTGGCCGCGGTCGGGCTGCTCCTGGCCGCCAACACGATCTCCTTCGCGCACGCCGCGCACGGCGGCCACCGCTCGGTGGCGCTGCTCGACAACGCGTTGTGGCTGTGCTCGTACATCGCGTTCGGCCTGGCCGGCCTGCACCCGCGGCTGTTCGGCGAGCGGCACGCGGAGCCCGACGAGCCCCGCGGCGCGGTGTCGACCCGGCGGATCCTGCTGTTCGGGGCGGCGACCCTGCTCGGGCCGACGGCGACCGTGATCCGTCTGGCCCGCGCGCACGGCGCGCTCGCGCCGGGCGAGTGGCGCCACCTCGTCGTGCCCGCGATCCTCACCGGGCTGCTGTCGGTCCTGCTGGTCGCCCGCCTCGGCGGCCTGGCCCGCCTGGCCCAGCGGCGCCTGGCCGAGCTCGACGAGCACGGCCGGCGCCTGTCGGTGGCGCTGCTCGAGCGCGAGTCGCTGGAGCACCAGCTGCGCCACGGCGCCCTCCACGACCCGGTGACGGGCCTGGCCAACCGGGCGCTGCTGACCCAGCGGATGGAGTGGGCGCTGGCCCGGCCCGACGCCCGGCACCGCCACGCCCTGCTGCTGCTCGACGTGGACCGGTTCACCGACGTCAACGACGCGCACGGCATCGGCTTCGGCGACGAGGCGCTCATCGCCCTGGCGTACCGGCTGCGCACCCTGGCCGCCCCCGGCGACACCCTGGCCCGCATCGGCGGCGACGAGTTCGCCCTCTTCGTCGAGCACGGCACCGGCGACCCGGCGCAGGCCCGGGAGCAGGCCGAGCAGCTCGCCGAACTGCTGCGGGCCGAGGTGAAGGCGCCGCTGAAGGTCGGCGGGCGGGTCGTGCACCTGTCCTGCAGCATCGGGCTGGTCCACATCGACGGGCACGACCCGCGCGAGGCCATGGCCGACGCCGAGCTGGCCCTGCGCGCGGCGAAGCGGGGCGGGCGGGACCGTGTCTCGCGGTACAAGGCGGAACTGCGCATCGCGCGGGAGGCCTTCACCCGGATCAGCGCCGGGCTGCGCCACGCCGTCGAGCGGGGCGAGCTGGCCGTGCACTACCAGCCGGTGGTGGAGCTGCCGTCCGGGCGGGTCGTGGCCGTCGAGGCGCTGCTGCGCTGGACGCCGGCGAGCGGGCCGGTGCCGCCCGACGAGTTCATCCCGGTCGCCGAGGAGACCGGGCTGATCCTGCCGATCGGCGCGTGGGTGCTGGAGCGGGCCTGCCGGGACGCGCGGGCCTGCCGGGACGCGCGGGCCTGGTACGAGCGGCACGGCACCTCGGTCACCGTGAACGTCTCGGTGCGCCAGCTGGCCGAGCCGGGCTTCGCCGACGAGGTGCTCGCGGTGCTGGAGTGCACCGGCCTGCCCGCCGACGCGCTGGTGCTGGAGATCACCGAGTCGGTGTTCGCCGGCGACGCCGACGCGCTGCCGGTGGCCCTGGACCGGCTGCGCGGGCACGGCATCCGCATCGCCATCGACGACTTCGGCACCGGCTACTCCTCGCTGTCGTACCTCCACCAGCTCCCGGTCGACATCCTGAAGATCGACCGCTCGTTCGTGCCGGCCGAGCCCGGCGGCGACCACTCGTTCACCCTGGCCGTGCTGCAGCTGGGCAGCAGCCGCTCCCTGCCGGCGATCGCCGAGGGCATCGAGACCGCCGAGCAGGCCGAGCTGCTGCACGCGCTGGGCTGCCGGCTCGCGCAGGGCTACCACTTCGCCAAGCCGGGCCCGGCGGCGCAGGTCGAGGCCGCCTTCGCCCGGCTCAACCCGGCGCCGGCCGGATGAGGCGCGACCCCGTCCTGGCCGCCGTCTGCCTGTTCGGCGCGGCGGTGATCGGCTGGCTGCTGTACGGCCCCGGCGACGACGCCGCGTTCGTCCGGCTGTTCTGGACCGCGCTGCCGGTCTGCGACGCGCTGCTGTGGTACTTCAGCCGGCACGTCGCGCGGATGCGTGAGACGCCGCCGGACGCCGTGCGCTTCTGGCGCGCCTGCAGCCACGTGGGGCTGCTCTTCCTCGCCGGCGACGCCAGCCAGACCGTCGTCGCCTGGTGGCACCCGGGCCCGGCCGCCGCCGTGCCGAACGCGTTCCAGGCCGCCACGATCCTCGCCGGCGCCGCCTGGATGGTGTGGATCATGCTGACCCACCCGGGCCGCCGGCTGAGCCGCCGGGCCCGGATCAGGTTCTGGCTCGACGCCGCCTCGGTGCTCGTCGGCGCCGGCGTGCTGATCTGGCTGCTGGTCCTGCCGGCCCGCGGCGCGCAGTCGGGCGGCGCCCTCGTCGCCCTGCTGCTCGGCACCTCGATCGTGCTCGTCGCCGGGTTCGCCGCGGTGAAGCTGATCCTCAGCGGCAACGCGCCCATCTCGCTGCCCGCGGCCGCGCCGATGCTGCTCGCCTCCGTGCTGCAGGGCGGGGTCGGCGCCCTGGTCGGGCCGGACGGCCGTCACCTGCGCGCCCTGCTGGCCGTGCAGTTCCTCTCCGCGGTACTGGTGGCGCTCGGCCCCCGCCTGCAGGAGCTCTGCGGCCCGCCGGCCCCCTTGTCGCAGCGGGAGGCGAAGCCGTACAGCCTACTGCCGTACACGAGCCTGGCCGGCATGTTCGCCGCCCTGCCGGTCGTGCTGCGCGACGGTATCGGCCCCGACGTGTGGCTGCTGCTCGGCGGCCTGTTCGCCGCCACGGTGCTGGCCGTGAGCCGCCAGCTGCTCGCCTTCGCCGAGAACACGGCCCTGCTGCGCGAGCTGAGCGGCCAGCAGGAGCGCATCCGGTCCCTGCTGGCCCACTCGACCGACATCACCTCCGTCGTCGACGCCGCCGGCACGCTGACCTTCGTCAGCCCCGCCACCGAGCGCCTGCTGGGCAAGTCCCCCGACGCCGTCCTCGGCACCCCGGTCATCTCCCACATCCACCCCGACGACCTGCCGATCTTCCTGCCCGCGATGGAGCGCCTCCGCGCGCAGGCCGGGGCGACGGTGACGTACCAGATCCGCTACGCCCACGCCGACGGCACCTGGCGCTGGCTGGACGTCGTCAGCCGCAACCTGCTGGACGTGCCGGGCGTGCAGGCCTACGTCAGCAACGCCCGCGACGCCACCCAGGCCCGCCTCCTGCAGGACGAGCTGCGCCACCAGGCCACGCACGACGGGCTCACCGGCCTGGCCAACCGGGCCCTCTTCGACCAGCGCCTCGCCGGCCTGCAGACCCATGCTTCGGTACTGCTGGTCGACCTCAACGGCTTCAAGGCGGTCAACGACACGCACGGCCACCACGCCGGCGACGCGGTGCTCGTGGCGGTGGCCGAGCGCCTGGCCGCCGCCACCCCGTCGACCGGCACCGCCGCCCGGCTCGGCGGCGACGAGTTCGCCGTGCTGCTCCCCGCCGCCGGTCCGGCCACCGCCGCCGCCGTGGCCGAGCACTTCCTGGCCCTCCTCGACGCCCCGGTGCTGGTCGACGGCCACCGCCTCGCCGTGCGCGCCGCGGTCGGCATCGCCACCGGCCCGCCCGGCGACCCCGACGGGCTGCTGCGCCGGGCCGACACCGAGATGTACCGCCGCAAGCGCGCTGTGGTTGGCTAGATCGCGTGTCTCAGAAGCTTCTGCTGGTCGCCCTGGTCGACCTCGTCCCCGGCGCCGCCGAGGACGGTGCCCGCTACGAGGACGAGGTGCTGGCCCTGCTCCCCCGCCACGGCGGGACCCTGGAGCGCCGCCTCACCACCGGCGACACCGAGGTCCAGGTGATCTCCTTCGCCGCCCGCGCCGGCTACGAGTCGTTCATGACCGACCCGGAGCGCCTGGCCATCCGCGAGCGCTACGGCGAGCGCGCCCCGGCGGCCCGGGTCCTCGAGGTGACCGAGCGCTAGGCGTCCCCGCCGTTGTTGAAGTAGGCGTGCATGGCCCCGGTGGCCGGGTCGAGCAGCACGTAGTCGTCGCGCCCGTCGCCGTTGAGGTCGGCGAAGGCGACCTGCCCGGCCCCGCCGCCACCGGCGATCTGGCCGCGGAAGTTCCAGCCCGAGCCGGTGTACAGGTACGCCTTCACCGCCCCGGTCGCCGCGTTGACGATCAGGTAGTCGGAGCGCCCGTCGCAGTCGGCGTTGCCGAAGAGCACGGGCGCCTCGCCGGTGCCCGTCGCGACCTGCCCGCCCGCGATCCACCCGGGGTGGCCCGGCGAGTCGCCGCCGTTGTTGTAGTACGCGGTCACCGGGCCGCCGTTCGGCGCCACCACGAGGTAGTCGTCGCGCCCGTCCCCGTTGAGGTCGGCGAACCGCACGGTGCCGGGCGTCGCCCCCGGCACCCCGGCCGCGATCTGCCCCATGGCGATCCAGCCGCCCTTGTTGAGGTACGCGGTCACCGCTCCGGTGTCCCCGACCGCCAGGTAGTCGGCCCGCCCGTCCCCGTCGATGTCGGCGAACCGCACCCGCCACCCGGGCACCCCGATCCCGCTCGCGACCCGCCCCAGTGCCACGAACCCGGCCTGCCCGGGCGCGTCGCCGCCGACGTTGCGGTACGCGTCGACACTCCCGTCGTCGTGCACCACCAGGTAGTCGTCGCGCCCGTCCCCGTCGAAGTCCGCCAGCCGGACATTGGCCGCCGGCGCCACCCCGCTCGCGTACACCCCGCGGTCGAACCACCCCTGCCGCCCGCCGTCCACACACCGCGGCGCCCCTTGCACCGGCGCGGTGATCATGCCCGCGGCCTGCTGCAGCGCGTCGTACCAGACGTCGGCCATCGCCGCGTACCCCGCGTCGCTCGGGTGCAGGCTGTCGGCGAGCAGACCCACCGGGACACCGTCCATCGGCGCGAGGACCACCTTCTGCCCCGCCTGCCGGCGCTGCTCCATCGCCGCCCTCACGCCGCTGTTGTACTGCACCACCTTCGCCTGCTTCGCCGCGTCCTTGATCGGCAGGATCAGCGCCACCACGACGACCACACCGGGGTCGTGCGCGAGCATGTCGTCGACGAGGTGCGCGAGCCGCTGCGGCGCACCGTCCACATCGATCCCGCGGTCGACGTCGTTCGTGCCCGCGTGCAGCAATACGACGTTGGGCTTCGCCGCGATCGCCGTGTCCTCGGCCGCGTCGATCTGCCCGATGACCCAGCCGGGGTGCCCTTCGTGATCGGTGTCGGCCATCGACCCGCTGTGCATCGTCCCGACGTAGTCCACGACGTTGCCGGTCGCGTTCGCGGTGAGCCGGTCCTGCAGCGCTTTGCGGTACCCGTTCCCGCTGGTCCCGGCCTGCCCCACGCCGAAGGTGATGGAGTCCCCCATCGGCATGATCCGCAGTACGGCTGCTTGCAGCGCTCCCTCTTGCTTTTGCAGCGCCCCCTCTTGCGGCGGTGCTCCTTGCACCGCCACTTTTTGTGGCGCTACTCCGGCCGACGCCGCCGCCCCGGCCCCACCGGGCACAAGCCCGCCGCCGACCAGTGCAAGCAACGCCGCCGCCCCGACCCCGATCCGCCGCCCCACGATGCCGTCCCTTCCCCCGTAGACGGCCACGACTGTATGCGGTAGCGGTTACCGATGTCGATGAATCGTTGCGTTCTGCGCCCTTACGAACCGCGGCGGTCCCGGCCCAGGCTTGCGATTCGCGGGACGGCATTCCCTCGCCCGTATCGATTCGTGGCAAGGCTGCACCCACATCGGTGGCGGGGCAGGGCGAGACTCCCCTGTGCGCCGCAGCCCGCGATCGGTCGCGGGACGGCCGGCACTCCCCCGCGCGCGACACCGATCGCGGGGCGAACACCGCCGCGTTCACGCCCGGCGCCCATCGCGGACGGTGGGGACACCACCGCCGGGGAGCGCCGAGCGGAGCGACGGTCAGCGGTTGCGCTGCCGCCAGGTGGCCGCCGCGGCCTCGATGCGGCGCTGGTTACGCCCGCTGCCGATGGTCCGCTTCGCCCGCGCGTAGAGCCAGATGGCCCCACCGACCACGAGCGCGCCGACGATGAGATAGAAGATGCTGCTGAACAGCAGGTGGAACAGCCAGGTCGCGATCGCACCCACTACGAACAGGCCGACGACGACCGCTACGGCACCCAACAGGAAACGACCCATGGACCAAGCATGCTCCCCCGCCGCCACCCCCGGCATCAGGGCTTTCCCGGACCCACCTCGCAGGGGTGGTGCCCATCCCTCCCGATCCGCGCGGCGTACGCTTCCGCCGCAGCGACCGACCCGGGATCACCACACGCACGGCTCTCGGGCGCCGGTGAGCCCATACGCGTCGAACCCGGCCGGAATCGGGTGACCACGGCCGGGTTCGGGGGCATGCGTCAGCTGGAGGCGACACCCAGGTGAGCCTGGCCGCCGTTGTCCTCGCCGCCGAGGCCGCTCAGGCGGTGGTGCAGGTCGTCGATGTCGCCACCCGTGAACGACGGCTGCTCACCCTCGTCGTAGCCGGCGCTGTACTCGACGTGCTGCCCGTGCTCGAGCGCAGTCGTCTCGGCCTGCGAGTGGTCGTGCTCGAACACGCCGAACTGCTGGCCGAAGTTCATCTCCGAGCCGTGGTCCGCGTGCACCTGGTCCAGCGCGCTGTGCTCCTGGCCCGCCTCGAAGTGACCGAAGTCGGCGTCGTGGCCGCCGAAGACGTCGGGCTGGTCGTTGCCGGTGTAGCCGGAGTCGAGCTGGCCGCCGTCGTCGTAGTCGCTCATCCTGTCCGTCCCTCGGAAAATGTCGCGGTGGGTGTTCGGCTGAACGATAGGCTCCTGGTCCAGGCCCACGTATCCCCAAACCGCGCCACTCCGCTCGGCCCACGGCGCACTCCACCCCTCCGAAAGGGTGCCCAGGCGACTCCGACAGGGTGCCTGGGCGCGACACCCCCGGCCGCGCCGAACTCCAGCAGCGCGAACGCGACCACGACATACGCGCTGAACCTCAGCGGACGCACACGAATCCCGGCAGACATCAACCGGCCGCGCCGAATCCCACCGCTGTGAACGCGAAAGCAGCGGGCGCGCGGCGCCTCAGCGGGGTGCGCAACACCTCAGCCGGCATGCACGGAGCCTCGACGGGGGTGCGCGGAACCTCAGCGGGGGTGCGCGGAACCTCAGCGGGGGTGCGCGGAACCTCAGCGGGGGTGCGCGGAACCTCAGCGGGTGTGCGCGGAACCTCGACGCTGAGATGCACGAGATCTCGCCGGGCGTGCGCGGAACCTCGACGCGCGGACGCCCGGGACTTCGGCGTGGGGGTGCACGGAACCTCGGCACGTGGTGCGCGGAACCTCGGCGTGGAGGTGCGCGGGGCCGCGGACCGGCGGTGGGCCCGGTTCGGGGTTACGAGGCCAGGGTGGCGTAGGAGCCGGCGGCGGTGAGCAGGGCGGCGTGGTTGCCCTGTTCGATGACGCGGCCGTGGTGCAGCACTGCGATCTGGTCGGCGTCGCGGACGGTGGAGAGGCGGTGGGCGATGGTGATGGTCGTGCGGCCCTCGGACAGGGTGTCGAAGGCACGCTGGACGGCGCGTTCGGTCTCCGTGTCGAGAGCGCTCGTGGCCTCGTCCAGGATCAGGATGCGGGGGTTGCGCAGGAGGGTGCGGGCGATGGCGATGCGCTGCTGCTCGCCGCCCGAGAAGCGGTGGCCGCGGGAGCCCACGACCGTGTCGTAGCCGTCCGGCAGGGCGGCGATCAGGTCGTGGATCTGGGCGGCGCGGGCCGCGGACTCCAGCTCGGCGTCGGTGGCGTCGGGCTTGGCGTAGCGGAGGTTCTCGCGGATGGTGGTGTGCAACAGGTACGTCTCCTGGCTCACCACGCCGACGACCGAGGCCAGGTCGGTCAGGCGCAGCTCGCGCAGGTCCACGCCGTCGATGGTGATGCGGCCGGCCGTCGGGTCGTACAGGCGGGCGATCAGGGCGGCCAGGGTGCTCTTGCCCGAGCCGGTCTCGCCGACCACGGCCAGGGAGCTGCCGGCGGGGACGTCCAGGGTGACGCCGGCGACGGCGGCCGCCTCGGTGCCGGGGTAGCTGAAGGTGACGTCCTCCAGGCGCAGGTGGCCCCGGACGTCCGGCAGGGGTCGCGGGCGTGCCGGGTCGGCGACCTCGACGGGCAGGTCCAGGTATTCGAAGATGCGCGCGAACAGCGCCAGCGAGCTGGTCAGCGCCACGCCGACGCCGAGCAGGCCCATGAGCGGGCGGAACAGCCCGGCCTGCAGCGAGGTGAAGGCAACCAGGGTGCCGATGCTCAGCGCGCCGGCGGTCATGGGCAGGCCGGCGCTCAGGTAGATGACCGCGGGGATGGCGGCGAAGATGATGCTCATCGAGGCCATCCGCCAGCGACCGGCCAGCTCGGAGCGCAGCTCCAGGTCGATCAGGCGCTCCGACGACGCGCTGAAGCGGTCGATCAGGGCGGCCCCGGCACCCATCGTCTTGCTGAGCCGCACGCCGGAGACGGACAGGCCCTCCTCGATGGTCACGTTGAGGTCGGCCAGCTCGCGCTGGCGCTGGGCGGTGATCTCGCGGCGCATGCCGGCGACCCTGCGGGTCAGGTAGATCGCGGGCGGGAGCACCACCAACGAGACCAGCGACAGGCGCCAGGACAGCGCGGCCATCGCGACCGCGGTGGCGATGGCCGTGGTCAGATTGGACGCGATCGAGGTGGCGGTGTTGGTGACCACTGCCTCCATGCCGCCGATGTCGTTGGTGATGCGGGACTGGACCTCGCCGGTGCGGGTGCGGGTGAAGAACCCGATCGACTGGCGTTGCAGGTGGGTGAAGACGCCGGTGCGCAGCCGGTGCATGACCAGCTGGCCGACCTTCGTCGACAGCCAGGTCTGGACCACGCCGAGCGCGGAGGTGACGGCGGCGACGGCGACCATGCCGAGCACCAGCCAGACCAGCAGGCGGGTGTCGCGCTGCGGCAGGGCGCGGTCGATCACCTCGCGGAGCAGGAACGGCGAGGCCATCGACAGCACGGACGACGCCACGATGATGAGCACGACGACGGCCAGGCGGCCGCGGTGCTCGGTGAACAGCCGCCCGATGCGGGCCAGCGACACCCGCTTGGCCTGCTCCTTCTCGGCGGCGCTGACCTTCCGGGGACCGCGGGCGCGGGTGGGGTGATTGGGCTCCAAGGGTGGTTCCTTTCGGTTGAGATGTAGTGAGGCTACCTCACTATGAGGTTGCAACACCAGTTTGTGCTAAGCTGTTCCCGTGGAAGAGGAGAGCATCTCGGAGCTGTTCTGGGGCGTCGCGCGGCGGCTGCGCCACCAGTCGCACGAGACGCTGCAGCCGCTGGGGATCACGCCGGGGCAGGCCCGCGCGCTGACCGTGCTGGCCCGGCACGGCACCATGCGGCCGAGCGAGCTCTCCGAGCACCTGAAGATCGCGCCGAGGTCCACCACCGAGGTCGTCGACGGCCTCGAGGACCGCGGGCTCGTCGAGCGGCTCCCCGACCCGGCGGACCGGCGGGCCACGCTGGTCGAGCTGACGGAGGCGGGAGGCACCGTCGCGGAGAAGATACGAGCCGAGCGTGGCGCCCAGGGCGAGCGCTTCTTCGCGGCACTGCCCGAGGCGGACCGGGCGGAGCTGGCGCGGATACTGGCGACACTGCGGGCATCGGAGGCGCCGTGACCGATGCGCGCGAGCACGGGCCGCCGGGGCGACGGGCCCTCAACGACCAGCCGAGCGCCCGCGGCCAGCCGAGCTCCAACGGCCGGCAAGGCCCCGCGGCCGGTCGGGTCCCAGCGGCCGGTGGGCGCCAGCGGCCAGCTGAGTCCTAACGGCCGGTCAGGCACTAACAGCCGGAGACCCCCAGCGGCCAGTCGGGCGCCAGCGGCCAGCTGAGCCCCAACGGTCGGCAAGGCCCCAGCGGCCGGCCAGACCCCAGCGGCCAGTCGGGCGCTAGAGGCCAGCTGAGCCCCAACGGCCGGTCAGGCGCCAGGGGCCGGCCAGACCCCTGCGGCCAGTCGGGCGGCAGCGGTCAGCCAGCGCCGGCACCTCGCTGACCGGAGATCCGGCGAATCGCCCCGGCATGGGCACGGCCGGGGACCCGGCGAATCGCCCGGCAGGGGAAACCGGCCGGAGATCCGGCGAATCGCCCCGGCAGGGGCACGGGCGCTCCTGGGCACTGCCGGCGACAGGGGCATTGGCGGCGACGTACCGACGCGTCGCGGCCGAGGACAGGACGCGCCGCAACGGATTGCACCTGCCGACACGCCCGCGTAGCGCCGGCCAGGCACCAGGCGTCGACCACGCACGACGCCACACAGACGCGCGACGCCACAGACGCACGACGCCACACGCCGGTGGAGCGCTGGCTGCGGACAGGACGCGCCGTAGCGCGGGTGCCCGCCGGCAGGCAGCGGCGTATCACCCGCCGGGCATGAGCGTCTACGGCGCACGGGGTCGCACAGCGGGTGGTGCGGTGGGCTGTGCCCGCCGGCACGCACCCCCGCATCGACAGGCACGGACTGGCGTTCGCTGCGTGGCGGGAGGGTGCGAGGTGGGCCGGTCCGGGGGCGCATAGTCGCGGTACCCCGGGTATCAGGGCACGCATGATCAATGCACGCGAGCACGGGCTGACCGGGGACGGGGTCGTCAATGATCAGCCGGCCCTTCAGCGGCTCGTCGATGCCTGCCGGCCGGGGGACGTGATCTACTGTCCGGCCGGCACGTACGCGATCCAGGATGCGGGCACCATCTGGCGCACCGGGGTCTCGCTGATCGGGGACGGGCCGGCGGCGACCCGGTTCGTGCTGGGCAACCCCGGGGCGCCGCAGACGCCGGTGCCGCTCGCGTTCTGGACCACGCTGCAGCACGGGGCCTCGGCGCAGCGGCCGATCGCCGACGTGACGTTCGCCGGGTTCGAGATCGACGGCATCCAGGTAAGGCTGCCCGGGTACGACGTACTGGCCAAGGGCCTCGGCCTGCAGTACGTGCTGCGCGGCACCTTCCGCGACCTGTACATCCACGACACCCCGGCGACCGGGTTCGGCTGCGACTTCCTCCAGGACAGCACGGTCGAGCGGGTGGTCGCGATCCGCTGCGGCCGGCTCGACTCCGGCTGGGAGAAGGGCGGCGCCGGGATCGGCATCGGCGTCGGGGGCTGGGGCGCGGTCGAGCGGCTGACGGTGACCGAGTGCGTGGCCCTGGCCAACGGGACCAACGGCATCTTCGTCGAGCTGCAGGACGCGGCGTGGACGCCGCCGCGGGGCATCCGGATCACCGGCTGTCACGCCGAAGGCAACAAGTACGGCATCTCGGACTGGGGCGCCGACGGGCTGCTGGTCAGCGGCTGCATGATGATCGGCAACCGCACGGCCGGCTTCGACGTGTCCGGGCAGGGCACCACGCACATCGCCGGGCGTTACGGCGTCATCACGGGTTGCGTGGTCGACGACAATCCCGGCGACGGCATGAGCATCGGCAACACCCCCGGCGGCTACACCGTCAGCGCGAGCAGGATCAGCCGCAACGGCGGGCACGGGTACCGCCAGCACAACCTGCCCGGCGCGATCCGCATCCCGGCGGCCGACATGGTGCTCGACGGCAACGACATCTGGGACAACGCGGGCGACGGCATCCGCATCGACGGCGCCCTGATCGACCCGTTTTTGGTCAACAACCGGATACGCGGCAACGGTACGGTCGAGAGCCCCGCCGCCGGCATCACCGTCAACGCCCGGGTCATCTCGGCGACGCTTCGCAACCAGCGTATCTGGGACCGGCACTCGCCCCCGACCCAGCCGGTCGCCGTGAAGGTGACGGAACACGGCGAGCTGGCCGACCCGGTCTACCTGGATCCGGACTGAGTCAGCTGAACCCGGACCGAGTCAGCTGAACCCGGACTGAGTCAGCTGAACCCGGACCGAGTCAGCTGAACCCGGACCGAGTCAGCTGAACCCGGACCGAGTCAGCTGAACCCGGACCGAGTCAGCTGAACCCGGGCTGAGCCAGCTGCATCCGGGCTGAGCCAGCTGCATCCGGGCTGAGCCAGCTGCATCCGGGCTGAGCCAGCTGCATCCGGGCTGAGTCAGCGCCGCCGGGACGCGCGCAGCAGCGGCCGGGCGACGCCGAGGAACAGCACCAGCGCGACCAGCAGGGCACCCGCCCCGACGAGCACCACCCGCCGCACCGGCGGGCCGGGCAGGACCGGCGGACCGGCCGACGCCGGCGGACCGGGCGCGGGCGCGAGGCCCGCCTCCCCCGTGGGCTCGCTCAGCGGCGCGGTGAGCGCCGCGTACGGGTCGACCAGTCCCGCCCCGAACTGGTCGTCGCGCCCCGGCGGCCCCTTGTCCTGGGCGGTGCGCAGCACGCGGTCGACCACGGCGTCGGCGTCCAGCTGGGGGTACTTCGACCAGACCAGCGCCAGCACCCCCGACACGATCGCCGCCGACCCGCTGGTGCCCGACCCGACCGCGAAGCCGGACGGGTAGCGGGCCTTGGGCGCGGCACCGATGATGTCCTGGGCCGGCGCGGCGATGTCGACCTTCGGGTCGGCGATTGAGCCCTCCCAGGCCGAGCCATCGCGGTTGGTGCCGCTGACGGTCAGCACGCCCGGGTACCGCGCGGGCAGCGGCACGTGGTCGTTGCCCTGCGGCCGGTTGCCCCCGGCGGCGACGAGCACGGCCCCCTTCTGCCGCGCGTACGCGATCGCCGCCTGCTCGTCCGCCTTCGGGGTGTCGTCGGCGAGCGCGAACGACAGGTTGATGATCTTCGCGCCGTGGTCGGCGGCGTAGCGGACCGGCTCGGCAAGGTCCCCGCGCGTGCTGCCGCCGGCGGCCGAGCGCTCGCCGATCGGGATCGCCACCGGCAGGATCTTGGCGTGCGGGGCGATGCCGAGCATGTGCAGGCCGCCGTCCCCGCCCCGGCCGGCCAGCACGGTGGCCATCTGGGTGCCGTGCCCGTCGGGGTCCTCCCAGCCCTTGTCGCTGCGCACCCCGTTGGTCCCGGCCCCGGGCAGCAGCGCCCCGGCGAGGTCGGGCTGGCCGCTGTCGACCCCGGTGTCGACGACCGCGACGACGACCCCGTCGCCCTTGGCCAGCTGCTGCGCCTTGACGACCTGCAGCGCGTCGAGCCACCACTCCTGCTGCCGCACGGTGTCCGCCGCGGCCGCCGGCGCGCCGGTGAGGAGGACCGCGGCGACGAGCACGGCCGCGATCAGCGATCTGGCCGACCCGCGGATGCGCACGAGGGCACCGTACTCAGGCGGAGGGCGCCGGGGAACGGGCGCTAGCCGACCTTCCAGAGCCGCACGACGCCGTCGCGGGAGCCGCTGGCCAGCAGGCCGGCCTCGGCCGGGCTGTAGGCGAGGGCGTCGATCGGGCTGTGGGCCTGGTCGAACGGCTGCCCGTCGGGGGCCAGGGACGAGGCGTTCCAGATCCGGATGGTGGCGTCGTCGCCGGCACTGGCCACCCGGGCGCCGGTGCGGTCGAAGGCCACCGCGTTGACCGCGCCCTTGTGGCCGGTGAGCCGGCTGGCCGCGATGCCGGCCTGGTCGGGCCAGAGCAGGACCGAGCCGTCGCTGCCGCCGCTGGCCGCCTCGCCGTCGGCATTGACCGCCACGGCCCGGATCGCGCCGCTGTGCTGGGTCAACGTCTCGACCGGCTCGGCGGCGCCGCCGTTCGCGGTGCTGTACCGCGCGATGGCCGGCTGGTCGCCGCCCATCACCAGCTGGTCGGCATCGGCGGGGTCGAACGCCAGGGCCCGGACCGCGCCGCCGGACAGGACGTCCAGCTCGGCGGTCTGGCGGCCGGTGGCCAGGTCGTACACGACGGCGACGCCGCCCTCGCCGCCCACCGCGAGGGTCTTGCCGTCCTTGTCGAAGGCGAGCGCGGCGACGGCGAACGAGCGGGCGGGCTGCACGGCCGGGGCGTGCTCGGCCCGGGTCGTGGCGTCCCAGACGTGGATCTTCGCGTCCTGGCCGGCGGCGGCGACGAGCTTGCCGTCGGGGCTGAACGCGACGGCCGCGAGCGGGGTGCCGGCGTCGATCGGGGCGCCGTCGGCGTCGTGGCCGGAGACGCTCCAGAGGCGGACCTTGCCGTCGGCGCCGGCGGTGGCCAGCCGGCGGCCGTCGGGGCTGAACGCGACGGCCCGCACGGCGCCGGAGTGGCCCTTCAGCTCGGCCACGATCGGACCCCGGGTGAGCCAGCGGACCGCCGAGATGCCCGCCACGACCACCGCCACCACGACCACCGCCGCCACCATGAGCCTTCCCCGCCGCGGCCCCGCGGCCCCGCCCGAGGTAGGCCCGCCGGCCGGCGGCGTGGCCGGGGCGGGCGGCGCGGCAGGAGCCGGGGAAACAGCAGGAGCCGGAGAAGCAGGAGCAGCCGGGGACACCGGAGCCGCCGGCGAAACGGGAGCGGCGACGACCGGCGGGGACACAGGGGCTGGGGCAGGCGGGGAGACGGGGGCTGGGGCAGGCGGGGAGACGGGGGCCGGGGCAACGACGGGCGTGGGCTCGGTCGGAGGCGCGGACGCGGCCGTCGACACCGGGGCCAGCAGGCTGCCCTCGGCGACCACGAGCTCGGGCTGGTCCACGATGGTCGGCGCGATCCGCAGCGCCCGGTGCAGCAGCGTCGCCGCGAGCGGGATCCGCGACGAGCCGCCGACCAGGAACACGCCGCCGATGAGCTCCGGCGTCATCTCCGCGTCGCGCAGGACCTTCACGGTCAGGGCCACGGTCCGGTCGAGCATGGGCCGGGCGGCCGCCTCGAACTCCTCCCGGGTGAGGTGCACGTCGGTGCCGACCAGGGGCAGGTGCAGCTCCGCGGTGGCGTGCCGGGTCAGCTGCTCCTTGGCCGCCCGGGCGCCGGTCCACAGCGAGCGGCGGGCCTGCTGGTCGTCGGTGTCCTGCGGCCAGTCCAGGCGGCCCCACGCGGCCGTCGCGCCGGAGGTCAGGCCGCGGGCGTGGGCCACGACGGCGGCGTCGAGGTCCAGTCCCCCGAGGTCGGCGAGGCCGTCGGCGGCGGCCACCTCGAAGCCCTCGGCGCCGCGACGCACCACGCTCACGTCGAAGGTGCCGGCGCCGAGGTCGTAGACGACCACGCACCGGCCGGGCGGGAGGTCGCGCACGGTGGCGAAGTACGCGGCGGCGGCCACGGGCTCGGGGACCAGGCCCGGCTCGGGCAGGTCGGCCCGCGCGGCGGCGTCGGCGAGCAGGCCGAGCCGGGTGCGGCCCCAGGCGGCGGGGTGGGTGAGCACCACCTCGTCGATCGGCGCGCCGGCCACCCGCCGGGCCTCGCTGTGCACCCGGTGCAGGACGGCGGCGAGGACGTCGGCCACGAGGTACTCGCGCTCGCCCAGCCAGACGGTGCCGTCGTCGATGCGCCGCTTCGGATTGGCCTCCAGGCCGGCGGGGCGGGCGATCGCCGCCCGCTCGGCGTCGAGGCCGGTCAGCAGCTCGGGGGCGGCGCCGGCGAAGACCGCCGAGGACAGCAGTGGCGAGGCGTCGAAGAGCAGGGGGCGGGTGGCCGCCGGCCCGGCGAGCACGGCAACGGTCGTGGAGGTGCCCAGATCGATGCCGAGGCGGTAGGCCACCCGCACACTGTACGCAGTACCGCCAATGGGTTATCGCGGGGTCAGGACGAACAGCGGAATCGAGCGGTCGGTCTTGGTCTGGTAGTTGTCGTAGTCGGGCCAGGTCGCCGTGGCGCGCTTCCACCACAGCTCCTTCTCCTCGCCGGTGGCCTCTCGCGCGGTGTAGTCGCGGCGCACCGGGCCGTCCTGGAGTTCGACGTGCGGGTTGGCGACGAGGTTGTGGTACCACACCGGGTGCTTCGGGGCGCCGCCCTGGGAGGCCACGACGGCGTACTCCCCTTCGTGCTCCACCCGCATCAGCGGCGTCTTGCGGATCTTGCCGGACTTGGCGCCCAGGGACGTCAGCACGATGATCGGCCGGCCTCGCATGGTGTTGCCCTCGGCCCCGCCGGTGCGCTCGAAGAGCTCGACCTGCTCGCGCGCCCAGTCTGTCGGGCTCGGCTCGTAGTCACCGCTCAACGGCATGACTGCTCCTTACGGTTCGGTGGTTTCGGATTCGACCGTACCCGCTTCGCCGTCGGCCTTCTCGCGTTCCTCCGCCTCGTGCTCGTCCGCGGGCCCGGCGCCGGGCGGCCCGTCCTCGTCCGTGGGCTCGGCGCCGGGCGGCTCGTGGTCGTCCGTCGGCTCCCCGTCGGGGTGCTCGGCGAGGTACCGCACGGCGGTGTTGCCGATCGCGAGCAGCGGCACGGCGACGAGCCCGCCGATGATGCCCGCGGCCACGACGCCGGTGGTGATGGAGAGGATGATGGCGAGCGGGTGCAACGCCACCGCCCGGCCCATGATCAGGGGTTGCAGGACATGACCCTCCAGCTGCTGTACGGCGATGACGACGCCCAGCGTCAGCAGCGCGGTGACGGGGCCCTGTGTGACGAGCGCGACGAGCACGGCGACGGTCCCGGACAGCGTGGCCCCGACGACCGGGATGAACGCGCCGAGGAACACCAGGGCGGCCAGCGGCAGGGCGAGCGGCACGCGCAGGAAGGCGATGCCGACGCCGATGCCGACGGCGTCGACGAAGGCGACCAGCACGGTGGCGCGCACGTAGGACACGAGCGTGAACCAGGAGTAGTACCCGGCCCGGGCCACCGGCTGCTCAGCCTGCCGGGGCAGCAGCCGGCACAGGAACCGCCAGATCTGCCCGCCGTCGCGCAGCAGGAAGAACAGGGTGAACAGCACCAGGAAGAAGCCGGTGACCAGCTCGCCGATCGTGGTGGCGGTGGTGAGCGCGCCCGACGTGAGCGCGCCGCGGTTGGACGTGACCTGCCGCTCCAGCGCGTCGATGGTGTTGTTGAGCTGCTGCTCGGAGATGTGCAGCGGGCCCCGGGCGAGCCAGTTGCGGATCTCGTTGAGGCCGCCGCGGACCTGCCCGGTGAGGTTGTTGAACTGGGCGATGAACGTATAGACGATGACGCCCAGCCCACCGAAGACGACGAAGAGCCCGCCGACCAGCACGATCGCGGCGGCCAGCGAGCGGTGCAGGCCGCGCCGGCGCAGCAGGTCGGCGGCCGGCTCCAGCAGCGCGGCGAGCAGGATCGCCACGGCGACGGGGACGATCACCAGGTGCAGCGCCGCGATGAGCTTCAGCAGCAGGTAGCCGGCCAGGACGAACAGCACGATCCGCCAGGCCCAGGCCCCCGCGACCTTGATGCCGCGGGGGATGGCGTCCTCCACAGTGGACGCCGGGCGCACCTCGATCGGGCCCGGGTAGGGCGGGATGGTGCGCGGCGCGCTGAGGCGGGACTTGGCCCGCGCGCCGACCTGGGTGAACCACGTCGTCATGCCGGGCCAGTACCCCCGAAAAGGTGGCGCAACCGGTGGGCTCTACCTGCTACTTCTCCCGGTCGTAACGGGACAGGGCGCTCGGGTCGTCCTTGTTCGACAGGCGCCAGATGTCGCCGTTGCAGGTGTATTGCTGCGGGTCGAGGTTGGGCTCCAGCTCGATCCGGCCCTTCTCGGCGCCGTCGATGTTGACGATGACGGTCGTGGTGGCCTCGCCGCCGGCGTACGTGATGATGCCGTCCTTGGTCGACAGCTTGTACTCCGAGCGGCCCTGCCACGTGGTGTTGACCGTGCGGCCGTCGTCGGTCTTGCCGGTGTACACCGTCTTGCTGTCGTCCTCGATGGCGTTGCCGTCGGCCCGGATCTCCCAGATCTTGCCGCCGCCGGTCATCTTGACCTTGCCGATCTTCTCCTTCTTGTCGACGTCGGTGCCGGTGAAGTCGACGATCTTCTGGTACGTCGTCTGCTTCCACTTGCCGACCAGGCACGAGTCGACCGGCCCGGACTGCGACGGGGCGGTCTGCGGGGTCGTGCCCTTGTCGTCGGAGGAGCGCAGCCCGATCACGACGATGACCACCACCGCGATCACGACCACGACCGAGCCGGCCACCAGCCCGGCGACCCAGCGGTTGCGGCGCGGCCCGGCCGGCGGGGCGGACTGCATGGGCGGCACCGACTGCACCGGCGGCGCGCTGTACGGCTGCGCGTAGGGCACGGCGGAGTACGGCTGCTGCGGGTGCTGCTGCTGCGGCGGCTGCTGGGGGTACTGCGGGTACTGCTGCTGCGGCGGGTACTGCTGTGGCGGCGGCTGCTGCGGGGGGTACTGCTGCGGCGGCGGCTGCTGCGGGGGGTACTGCGGCGGCTGCTGGGGCTGCCCGTACTGCGGCTGACCGTATTGGGGTTGGCCATAGGGCTGCTGAGGCGGGTAGCCGCCCGGCGGTGTCTGGCCGTACGTCGGGTCCACGTCGGTGATCCTCCCCCAATGCGCACGCGGACAATCCGCGTCATTCGCCACCGAGAATGGCATACCCCCGGATCTTTCGCAGGCCGCGCGATCCGGCAAAAGCCGCGAAACGCCCCGCGGCTGACCAGCAGAATTCCACTCGGCACCAACTGGCCGACCCACTTGGGGCCGTTGTGTGTGACGATCGATCGCAGCGGGTACCTGTCGGCCACCGGGCAGGCCCGTCGGAGGAGGTTGGGCGCCATGCTCAGCGAGAGCGAGCAGAAGAGGCTCGCGGACATCGAAGCCGCACTGCGCAGCGACACGCGCTTCGTCAATGGATTCAACCGGGCCATGACCCGCCGCATCACGCCCCGCCGCGTGACGTCGGTCGTCATCGCCATCGCCGCGGTCGTCGGCGTCATCGTCGGCCTGGCCGCCGGCAGCGTCCCCGGGACGGTGCTGGGTATCTGCGCCCTCGGTGTCGCCGGCGGCGTGTGGACCTACCGGCCGGCCCACTCCGAGCCACCGGCACCCAGCGACGTGGACATCAACGGCTGACCCCCTGCCGCTCGCGTTCCCCGGCCGCGCCGGGGAACGCCGTCTTATGAGGCCTCCGCAAGGGGGCCTCGCCGGTAGAGCCGATCTTGCGCGCCGGGTCGAGTCGCGTTCCCCGGCCGCGCCGGGGAACGCCGTCTTATGAGGCCTCCGCAAGGGGGCCCCGCCGGTAGAGCCGATCTTGCGCGCCGGGTCGAGTCGCGTTCCCCGGCCGCGCCGGGGAACGCCGTCTTATGAGGCCTCCGCAAGGGGGCCTCGCCGGTAGAGCCGATCTTGCGGGCCGGGTCGAGCGGCGGGAGAGTTGTCCCATGTTGCCGCCGATTGTCCGCCTCAAGGCGGCCCTGAACGGCGGGCGGCCGCCCGGCGCCCACCCCGGGCTGCCCTGCACGCCCGCCGACCTCGCCACCTCCGCGCAGGCCGCCGTCGCCGCCGGGGCCGAGGCCGTCCACCTGCACCCGCGGGCCGCGTCCGGGGCCGAGTCGCTCGACGCCGCCGACGTGGGCGCGGCCGTCGCCGCCGTGCGGCGGGCCTGCCCGGCCACCCCGATCGGCGTGACCACCGGCCTGTGGATCACCGGCGGGGACGCCGAGGCCCGGCGGCGGGCGATTGCGGGCTGGGCGGGGCTGGAGCGCCACCTCCGCCCGGACTTCGCCTCCGTCAACGTCTCCGAGCCGGGCTTCACCGCGCTGGTGGGCATCCTGGACGAGCTGGGCGTGGCCGTCGAGGCAGGCGTGTGGAGCGTCGCCGACGCGGACGCCCTGTCGATCGCCGGCCGCGTGCCCCGGGTGCTCGTCGAGGTCATGGGCCCGGACTCCGACGACCCGGAGGCGATCCTGGCCCGGCTCGACGAGGCCGGGGTGCCGGGCGAGCGGCTGCTGCACGGCGAGGGCGAGCGGTGCTGGCCGATGGTGGCGCTGGCGGGCCGGCTCGGCCTGCCGACCAGGATCGGACTGGAGGACACCCTGACCGGCCCGGACGGCGCCCCGGTCCCCGGCAACGCCGCCCTCGTCCACCTGGCGCTGTCGGTGTGGTCGGCGGCGGCGGGCTAGCTAGCAAAGTGTCCGGGCCACCGCCGAGCGGCCGGCGGCGGGCCGGCGCGGCACGCTAGCGCCCAGGCCACCACCGAGCAGCCGGCGGCGGGCCGGCGCGGCACGCTAGCTAGCGCAGCGCCCAGGCCACCACCGAGCGGCCGGCGGCGGGCCGGCGCGGCACGCTAGCTAGCGCAGCGCCCAGGCCACCGCCGACAAAACCGCGCCCAGCGGCGCGTCGAGCAGGATGCCGGCGAGGGTGTCGGCGCGGGTCGGCCCCTGGTTCACGATCGCGATCGGCAGCCCGAGCTTGGCCGCCCGCACCACGAACCGCCGCCCCGACATGACGGTGAGCGAGGAGCCGAGCACGACCAGGGCGGCGGAGCGCTCGACCAGGTCGAAGCAGTCCTGCACGCGCGGGGCGGGCACGCTCTCCCCGAAGAAGACCACGTCGGGCTTGAGCATGCCGTCGCAGCCGGTGCAGCCGACCACCACGAACCCGGCCGCCTGCTCGTCGGTGAGGTCCACGTCACCGTCGGGGTTGATACCGCCGGCCTCGGCGGCGAAGCCGGCGTTGGCCCGCGCCAACCGGGCGTCGAGCGCGTCCCGGCCGGAGCGCTCGCCGCAGTCGAGGCAGACCACCCGGTCCAGCGCGCCGTGCAGCTCGATGATCCCGTCCGCCCCGCCGGCCTGGTGCAGCCCGTCGACGTTCTGCGTGATGATCCCGCTGAGCAGCCCGCGCGCCTGCAGCCGCCCGACGGCCCGGTGCCCGGCGTTGGGCGCGGCGCGGGCGATGGTCCGCCAGCCGAGGTGGCTGCGGGCCCAGTACCGGCGCCGGGCGATCGGGTCGCGGGTGAAGGTCTGGTACGTCATGGGCTGCGCATTGCGGCGCATCCCGCTCGGGCCGCGGTAGTCCGGGATGCCGGACTCCGTGGAGAGGCCCGCGCCGCTGAGCACGAGCACCCCGCCCTTGCCGACGAGCGCGCTGAGCGCCGCCACCGTCTGTTCCACGGCATCAATCTTGCCTCGGCGCGGCGGCGGTCAGATTGTCCATATTTCGCCGCTTATATGCGAAAAGTGGAACATATCCACGATGCAAGTTTCACGAGCCGATGGGAGGCGGTGACGGGGCGCACAACTTGTCCGCGGGGCGACGTATCGTGTTCGGCATGGGTTTGGTGAGCAAATTCAACGCGTGGCGCCGCAAGCTGCAGGAGCAGGTGGGCACCACGATCGACCTCGAGCCGATGCGCGCCCTGCTGCCATTGATCGAGGAGCGCGAGGCCGAGCTGTCCGAGCTCACCGACGAGGAGCTGCGCGCCGCCGCCACGGCCTTGCACCAGCGGCATGATCTCCAGGACTTCGTCGAGGCGTGCGCGCTGGGCCGGGAGGCGGCCAAGCGGGCACTCGACGAGCGGCCCTATGACGTGCAGCTTCTCGGCGCGCAGGTCCTGCTGGCCGGGCACGTCGTCGAGATGGCCACCGGTGAGGGCAAGACGCTGACCGCCGCGATCGCCGCCGCCGGCTACGCCGCGCAGGGGCCGGTCCACGTGATCACCGTCAACGACTACCTGGCCCGCCGCGACGCGGAGTGGATGCGCCCGGTGTACGAGCTGCTCGACCTCACCGTCGGGTGGGTCAACGAGTCCTCGACGCCGGAGGAGCGCCGGGAGGCCTACGCCAAGGACATCACCTACGTGTCGGTGTCCGAGGCCGGCTTCGACCTGCTGCGCGACTCGATCGTCACCAACACCGCCGACCGGGTGCACCGGGAGCTGGGCACGGTCATCATCGACGAGGCCGACTCGATCCTCATCGACGAGGCCCGCGTGCCGCTGGTGCTGGCCGGCTCGACGATCGACGACAAGGACCAGCCGATCGCCATCGCCGAGATCATCGGCGGGCTGCACCGCGACCACGACTACGAGGTCGTCGACGAGGGGCGCACCGCCCACCTGAGCACCACGGGCCTGGCCAAGGTCGAGTCCGCGCTGGACGTGGACCTCTACGCCGAGGACAACTTCGACACGCTGACCGCGGTCAACCTGGCGCTACACGCCGAGGCCCTGCTGGTCCGCGACGTCGACTACATCGTGCGGGACGAGAAGGTCGAGCTCATCGACGAGTTCCGCGGCCGGGTGGCCCAGCGCCGCCGGTGGCCGGACGGGCTACAGGCCGCGGTCGAGGCCAAGGAGAAGATCCGCAGCAGCGGCGGCGGGACGGTGCTGCAGACCATCACGGTGCAGGCCTTCCTCACGCAGTACAAGAAGATCTGCGGCATGACGGGCACCGCCATCCCCGTCGGTGACCAGCTGCGCGAGTTCTACAAGCTCGAGGTCGCGGTCGTCCCGCCGCACCTGCCCAACATCCGCAAGGACTGGCCCGACCGGGTGTACGCGTCGGCCGAGGAGCGGGACATCGCCGTCGTGGCCGAGATCGCCGCGATGCACGCGACCGGGCGGCCGGTCCTGGTCGGCACGCTGAGCGTGGCCGAGTCGGAGCTGCTCGCGGCCACGCTGGCCGAGGAGGGCGTGCAGTGCGTGGTGCTGAACGCCAAGAACGACGAGGCGGAGGCCGTGATCGTGGCCGAGGCCGGCGCGGTCGGCGCGGTGACCGTTTCGACGCAGATGACCGGCCGCGGTGTCGACATCCGGCTGGGCGGCAGCGACGAGAAGGACCGCGAGCGGGTGGCCGACCTCGGCGGGCTGTTCGTGATCGGCACGGCCCGCAACGACTCCCGCCGCATCGACGACCAGCTCCGCGGCCGGGCCGGGCGGCAGGGCGACCCGGGCGAGTCCATGTTCTTCGTCAGCCTCGAGGACGAGCTGATCCAGCGGTACGGCCCGGAGCCCATGCCGATGGGGCAGGCCGACGCCGACGGGGCGATCGAGGACGAGGACGTGCGGTGGGCCATCGGCTCCGCCCAGCGGGTCGCCGAGACCGTCAACCTGGAGATCCACCGCAACACGTGGCGGTACAACTACCTGCTCGACCAGCACCGCCAGCTGCACGGCAAGCGGCGCGAGGAGCTGCTCACCACCGACGCGGCCGGCGAGCTGCTGGCCGAGCGGAGCCCGGACAAGTACAACGAGCTGTCCGAGGAGCTCGGCGAGGAGACGGTGCTGCGCATCGCGCGGCAGATCGCGCTGTTCCACGCCGACAACGCCTGGTCGGAGCACCTGGCCGACATGAGTGAGCTGCGCGAGGGCATCCACCTGCGGGTGCTCGGCTCGCAGGACCCGCTCGACGAGTTCCACCGCGAGGCGATCCCGGCGTTCCGCGGCCTGCTGGCCGAGATCGACGACCGGACGGTGTCCGAGTTCGAGGAGCTCGAGATCTCGGGGCCGGACTGGGAGCCCGACGACGCGGGGCTGGTGCGGCCGAGCGCCACGTGGACGTACGTGGTGAGCGACAACCCGTTCGGCTCGGAGATGGAGCGGTTCTTCGCCGGCATGGTGAAGCTGTTCCGCAGCGGCAAGGGCGTCAAGAAGAGCTGACGTCGCGGCACGTCGAACGCCCCCTGCGAGCTACGCGGGGGGCGTTCGACGTTTCAGCCGGCGGTTCAGCCGGACAGGGCCGCCACGAGTTCCTTGCAGAAGGCCTGCAGGTCGTCGGGCTTGCGACTGCTGATGAGGTTGCCGTCGACCACTACCTCGGCGTCGACCCAGGTGGCCCCGGCGTTGCGGTAGTCGGTCTGCAGGGACGGCCACGAGGTGATCCGCTTGCCGGACACCGTGCCGGTCTCGATCAGGATCCAGCCGCCGTGACAGATGACCGCGATCGGGCGGCCCGTCGCGGCGAACTGGCGCACGAACTCGACCGCGGGGGCCTGCCAGCGCAGCAGGTCGCCGTTGGCCACGCCGCCGGGCAGCACCAGGGCCGCGTAGTCGGCGGCGCGCGCGTCGGCGGCGACCACGTCGACCTCGAACCTGTCGGCCGGGTTCAGGTGGTGGTAGGCCTGCACCCGGCCCGGCTCGGGCGAGATCAGCCGCGGCATGTGGCCGGCGTGCTCGACCGCCTTCCAGGGCTCCGTCAGCTCGGCCTGCTCGATGCCCTCGCGGGCAACCAGAAATGCGACATCCATCGCTCACGTCCTCCTCTCGGGTGCCTACGGCGTTCCCGTACCCCTTTCGGGGCGGGCCAACCGGGTTACGCTTCCCAGCGTCGAGGAGGGTCAATGGCGAAACAGTCCGCGCTCCCCGAGCTCAAGGCGGCCGGCTGGGACTCGCACAGCGTGGCCATGGCGAACGTGCGCTTCACGGCGATGGCCCGGCGGCTGCCCTCGATCCTGCGCCAGGCGGTCACGCTGGCCTGGCAGGCCAGCGCCCGGGACACCCTCGCCGCGCTGGTGCTGAACCTGTGCACCGGCGTGGCGACCGCGTTCGGGCTGCTGGCCACCCGCGGGGTGCTGCAGGCGCTGTTCGACGCCGGCCCGACGCTGGAGCGGGTGCGGGCCGCGCTGCCGTCGCTGGCCATGGTGGCGGCAGCCACGGCGGCGCGCAGCGGGCTGTCCATCGCCGCCGGGTGGGCCCAGGCCCGGCTGGAGCCGCAGGTGCTCAACACCGCCGAGCGGCGGCTGTTCGAGCTGACGACCCGGGTCAAGCTGGCCGCGTTCGACGACGCCGGCTTCTCCGACGAGATGGAGCGGGCCCGCAACCGCGGCTCGCTCGCCGTGCAGTTCCTGGTGCGGGCGGCCATCGACCTGAGCGCGGGGCTGGCCGGCCTGGCCGCGACCGCGCTGACCCTGGCCCTGCTGCACCCGCTGCTGCTCGGCGCGCTGCTGCTGGCCAGCGTCCCGGCGGCGTGGGCGGCGATCCGGGCAGCGCGGCTGGCGTACCTCAGCAACCACGCGCACACCAGCCGCCGGCGCCGGCTGTGGATGCTCGCCGACCTGATGGCGCACCGGGCCACCGCGGCCGAGCTGCGGGCCTTCACGATGCGGCCGTTCCTGCTGCGCGAGTACGACCAGATGGCCCGGGCGGAGACGGTCACCGAGCTCGACGTGGTGCGGCGCCAGACCGTCACCCGGCTGATCGGTTCGGTGTTCTCCGGCATCGCGACCGCCGGGGTGTACGCCGTGCTGGGCGCCCTGCTGATCGAGGGCAGCCTGCCGCTGGCCTCGGCCGGCACCGCGGTCCTCGCCCTGCAGGCCGCCCGCACCGCGCTCGCCCTCGCCGTGACCAACGTCAACCGCGTCTACGAGGAGGGCCTGTACTTCAGCGACTACACCGGCTTCCTGGAGCGCGCCGGGCAGCGCATGCCGCGGATACCGGCGCAGCGCGGTCCGCTGCCCGCCCCGCACACCATCAGCGTGGAGCGCGTGACGCTGCACTACGCCGACACCGACTCCCCCGCCGTCACCGACGCCTCCCTGACCGTCCACCATGGACAGACGATCGCGCTGGTCGGCGAGAACGGCTCCGGCAAGACCAGCCTCGCCCGCCTGATCGCCGGGCTCTACCACCCGGACCACGGCGCGGTGTGCTGGGACGGCCGGTCGCTGTCCGGCGCCGACCCCGACGACGTGTGGCGGCACGTGGCGATGGTGAGCCAGGAGTACTGGCACTGGCCCTTCACCGCCGAGCGCAACATCCTGCTGGGCACCGACGACGAGCCCGCCGACGGCCGGGTGCAGGCGGCCGCCCGCCGGGCCGGCGCGCACGACATGATCGAGGGCCTGCCCGACGGCTACCAGACCCTGCTGTCCCGCAACTTCCGCGGCGGCCAGGACCTCTCCGGCGGCCAGTGGCAGCGCCTGGCCGCGGCCCGCGCGTTCTACCGCGACGCGCCCGTGCTGATCTGCGACGAGCCGTCGGCCGCGCTGGACGCCCGGGCCGAGCACGCCCTCTTCGCCGCCCTGCGCGCGGGCGCCCCGCGGCGCATCACCGTGCTCATCACGCACCGGCTGGCCAACGTACGGCACGCCGACCACATCTACGTCCTGCGCGACGGCCACATCACCGAGCACGGCACCCACGACGAGCTGATCGCGGCCGGCGGCGGCTACGCCGAGCTGTTCGCGTTGCAGGCCACGGGCTACGCCACCGGCGCCGCACCGGGCCGGCCGGCGGCGCCGAGGCAGGCAAATGGGGCTGACATGCCGGACGCCGCGCGGCAAGAATGACGGCCGGGCCAGCGGTTCGGACAGGACGGGGAGCACGGGGCGTGAAACTCGACGTACGGCGGGCCGTGGCGGACGACGCCGAGGAGCTGATCCGGCTGCGGATCGTCATGCTGGAGGCCATGGACGGGGCGCCGGTGCCGCCCGGGGAGTGGTCGCGGCGCTCGGCGGCGTCGCTGCGGCGGCGGCTGCCGGCCGGGGACGCCGGGCTCGCGGCGTTCGTGGTCGACCGGCCGGACGGGGACGGGCTGGCGGCCTGCGCGACCGGGACCATGGAGGAGCGGCTCGGGTCGCCGGCCAACCCGGAGGGACTCGTCGGGTACGTCTTCAATGTGGCGACGGACCCGCGGTACCGTCGGCGCGGCTACTCGACCGCGTGCCTCACGGCGCTGCTGGGCTGGTTCGCCGAGCACGGGGTCCGCCAGATCCGCCTGCGCCCGTCGGAGGAGGGCCTCCCGGTGTACGAACGGCTGGGCTTCGTGCTCGAGCACGGCCCCTGGATGGTGTTACGGCCGCCGGCATGAGCCGGCGGGCGTGCTCCACCCACTGGGCGCCCGCACCGATTCGTCATCGACGTGCCCTGGACCGCCGGCATGGCGGACCAGTTCAGCTGAGGGGCCGGTCCGGCTACGGGGCGCTGTGCAGGCCGCTGGAGACCATGATGGCCACGAAACCGCACCACACGAGGATGAAGACGCCCTGCAGGACACTGATGATCCAGCCGGCGACGATGCCCACGGTGGCCAGTTCGCTGCCGCGCTCGCCGGTCTGCGCGATCTGCTTGCGGGCCTTGTAGCCGAAGTAGATGCCGAGCGGCGCGAAGACGACGAACGCGAAGATGGTGGCGAGGATCGCGTAGGTGTTGGTCGGCGGCGCCATCATGTACACCACCTGCGGGGGCGGCAGGGGCAGTTGCGGCTGCGGCTGCGGCTGCGGCTGCGGCAGCGGCTGTAGTGGCTCCTGTGGCTGCGACGGTTCGTCCACGGCTGCCGGCCCTCCCCCTCGACGGTCCCCGCACTGTATCGAACGGTGCACAACCACGGATGCCGGTGCGGCTCAGACGGTGCCGAGGTCCGTGTAGGCGCCGTCATGGTAGACGAGCGGGGTGGCTTCGGCGTCGTCGTGGTGCCAGGCGTGCACCGGCGAGGCCACCACGATGGCGTGGTCGCCGGCGTCCACCTGGTTCGCCACCCGGCAGACGAGCACGGCCAGGGCACCGTCCAGCAGCGGCACGCCGTGCGGGCCCGGGTGCCACGGCCCCGGATAGGCGGCGAAGCGGTCGATGCCAGGCGTGGCGAAGACCCGGGCCACCTGTTCCTGCCCGGCGGTCAGCACGTGCACCCCGACGACCGGGGTGGCGCTCAACGACGACCAGGCCGACCCGCCCCGGCCCACGCAGAAGGAGACCAGCGGCGGGTTGAGGGAGACCGAGGTGAACGAGGTGGCGGTGAAGCCCACCGGGCCGGGCACGGTGACCACGACCACGGACGCCGCGTGCCGCCGCAAGACCCGTCGGAAGAGACCTGAGTCGATGGCGGCGATGGTCACCACCCAACCCTACCCGCGGGTACCCGGCGCGGCCTCACCGTGAGGCGTGGCCTCACCGTAGAGCCGGAGGCGGGCGACGCCGCCGTCCGGGTAGATGTCCAGGCGCACGTGGGTGGCCTCGCGGGTGGAGTCGAGGCGGTACCGGTGCCTGGTGTCGGGCTGCAGGCCGGTGCGCGGGAGCAGGTCGAACCAGGCGGAGTCGTCGTCCGGGTCGGCGGTGGCGCGCAGGGAGGCCGCGCCCGGGGCGTTGCCCTTGAAGTGCGTGGTGTCGATCTCGGCCAGGCGGACGGCGCCGGGGACGGCCAGCCGGACCAGGACCCACTCGTTGCCCTCGCGCCGGCGCCGGGCGGTCTCCCAGCCCTCGCTCATCTGCCGGGCGCGGTCGGGCAGCAGCAGGTTGCCGGGCGAGCCGTAGAACATGTCGCTGCAGCCGGCCACCACGGCGCCGAGCTCGGCGGCGGCCAGGTCCACGGTCAGGCCGTAGAGGAAATCGGGATTCGGTACGACGCTGCCGTGCACCCGCAGCCGGGCCACGCCGCCGTCGGGGTAGATGTTGAGGCGCACGTGGGTCACCCGGTCCGGGTGGGTCACCTCGAAGGGGTTGTGGGCGTCGCCTTGCACCGCCGAGCGCGCGACCAGCTCGACCCAGTCGGCCGCGGCCAGGTCGGCCGGGGACGGGTGGCCGTCGACCGCGCAGCCCTCGACGGAGACGAACGGCGGGTAGTTGCCGGTGAAGTGGGCCGTGTCGACGACCACACCGCGGATCACGCCGGGAGCGCCGAGGCGCACGACCGCCCAGTCGTGGCCGGGGGTGCGCCGGCGGCGGGTCTCCCAGCCGTCGTACACCTTGCCCTTGGGTCCGTACGTCCACGTCTCGAACTGCGAGGGCTCCGGGTTGACGAGGTTGTCGCGGGCGGCGAAGAACTCGTCGTTGGCGTCGACCACGCCGCCGCCGAGCACCCGCGACGCCAGGTCGGGAAGATCCGTGAACGTCATGGAACATCCTCTCGCAGCAGGAGCTCGCCGGCGGGGGAAGCGCCGGTCGGCACGCCCCGCAGCCACGTCGTGCGGACCACGCCGGACAGCTCGCGGGCCGCGTACGGGGTGACCGGGTGCCGGTGGTGCAGGGCGGCCGGGTCGACCACGAACACGGCGTCCGGGTCGAAGGCGACCAGGTCGGCGTCGGCGCCCACGGCGATGCGGCCCTTGCGGGCCAGGCCGACCAGGTCGGCCGGGCCGGTCGCCATCCAGCCGACCACGTCGGCGAGGGTGAAGCCGCGCTCGCGGGCGGCGGTCCACACGGCGGGCAGGCCGAGCTGCAGCGAGGCGATCCCGCCCCAGGCGGCGGCGAAGTCGCCGGTGTCGCGGCGCTTCAGCTCCGCAGTGGACGGCGAGTGGTCGGACACGACGACGGAGATGGTGCCGTCGGCCAGGCCGCCCCACAGCCGGTCCTGGTTGCCGGCGTCGCGGATCGGCGGGCAGCACTTGAACTCGGTGGCCCCGTCGGGCACGGCGAGGGCGTCCAGCGTCAGGTAGTGCGGGCAGGTCTCGGCGGTGACGCGGACCCCGCCGGCCCTGGCCTCGCGCAGGCCCGGCAGGGCGTCGGCCGCGGACAGGTGCAGGATGTGCACCCGGGCGCCGGCCGCGGCCGCGGCGGCCAGGGCGATGCCGACCGCGGAAACCTCGGCGGCCGGCGGGCGGGAGGCGAGGAAGTCCGCGTAGGCGCGCGACGAGCGGGCCTCGCGCAGCCGCTCGGGGTCCTCGGCGTGCACGATGAACAGCGCGTCGACGGCGGCGAAGGCGTCCGCGAGGCCGGCCGCGTCCAGCGGCGGGAACTCCGGGACGCCCGAGTCGGCCAGGAAGCTCTTGAAGCCGAAGACCCCGGCGTCGTGCAGGGGGCGCAGGTCGGCGGCGTTGCCGGGCACCGCGCCGCCCCAGAAGCCGACGTCGACGTGGCACTGGCCGAGGGCCGCGGCCCGCTTCGCCTCCAGGGCCGCGACGCTGGTGGTCGGGGGCAGGGAGTTGAGCGGCATGTCGATGATCGTGGTCACGCCGCCGGCCGCGGCCGCGCGGGTGGCGCTGGCGAAGCCCTCCCACTCGGTGCGGCCGGGCTCGTTGACGTGGACGTGGGTGTCGACCAGGCCCGGCAGCAGGGCCAGCGGGCCGAGGTCGGTGACCGGGCCGTCCACCGGGTCCTCGTAGCCGCTCACGGCGGCGATGCGCCCGCCGGCCACGGTGACGGTCGCGGCCCGCGGGCCGCCGGGCAGGTACACCTGGCGCGAGCGCAGCGAGAAGGTCACAGGGCCTCCAGCACCTCGATCGGGTGGCGCAGCTCGGCGGGCCGCAGCGCCCCGCAGTGCAGGCCCCGGAGCAGGAACGCGGCCATGGCCCGGGCGGTGGCGGGCTCGTCGAGGTGGCCGCGGACCCGGCGGCCGAGGTAGTGGCCGAGGCGGATGCTCGCCTCCTCGACGCCGTCGCGGTAGAACTCGTACGTGGCGCCCCAGCGGGTGACGAGGTGCCCGGGGTGCAGGTCCCAGCCGCGGTAGATGCCGCGCTCGAGGCTGCGGCGCACCAGCCGGGCGTGCAGGGCCCAGGCGCGGTGGACGGCGGCGGTGTCGCCGGCCGGGATGACGTTGGTGGAGCCGTCGCTGACGTGCACGCCGGTGCCGGCGGCGGCGACCTGCATGACGGCCTTGGCGTGGTCGGCCACGGGGTGTTCGAGGGACTGGTACGCCGGGGCGATGCCCAGCGCCGTGCTGTAGTCGTAGGTGCCGTAGTGCAGGCCGGTGAGCCGGCCGTGGGAGCGCACGATCATGTCGGGCAGCGGGCAGCGCCCGTCCGCGCCGAGGATCGCCTGCGGGGCCTCGACCTGCAGCTCGAAGCGCAGCACGCCCTCGGTCAGGCCGTGCGCGTGCTCCAGCTGGCGGCACAGCAGCACGGCGGCGTCGGCGTGGCCTGCCGAGGTGGCCTTCGGGAACGTCACGACGAACGTCTCGGGCGGCGGGCCCAGGGCCGTGAGGAACGCGTCGAGGGTGCGGGCTGCCCGCCGTACCGTTGCCGGCTCGAGGCTTTTCACGCGAAGGCCGAAGAACGGCGGCGCGTCCGCGCGCAGGACCGCCCCGGCCGCGGCGGCGTGGGCGTCCTCCTCCTCGTCGGGGCGGGTGCCGTAGCCGTCCTCGAAGTCGACCCGCAGGTCCTCGATCGGCTCGGTGACGAGCTTGGCCAGGATCATCTCGACGATGGCGCCGGGGAACGGCGGGCTGCCGTGGTCGCGCACCAGGGCCCGGGCCTCGGCGGCCCAGTCCCCCACCGTCGACGCGGAGAACCTGTCGGCCGGCACGTACGCGGTGTGGCTGGGCTCCCGGACCGGCCGCACGTCGGCCTGGCCGGGCAGCTGGAGGCGGTCGAGGTATTCGGCGCGGGCCGTCAGCTCCTCGAGGTCGCGGTCGGTGAGCGCCATGTCAGGTCCCCGTCAGGTGCTCGGGCCGGACCGGGACGCGCCGCAGCGCCAGGCCGGTGGCGGCCCGGATCGCGGCGACGACGGCCGGCGTGGACGAGATCGTCGGCGGCTCCCCGACCCCGCGCAGGCCGTAGGGCGCCTCGGGGTCGCCGAGCTCCAGAACTTCGATACGCATCGGCGGTACGTCGAGCATCGTCGGGATCAGGTAGTCGGTGAACGAGGGGTTGCGGATCAGCCCGTCCACGACCTGGATCTCCTCCATGACGGCCAGCCCGAGCCCCTGCGCGGTGCCCCCGGCGATCTGCCCGCGCACCGACTGCGGGTGCAGGGCCCGCCCGACGTCCTGCGCGGTGGCGATCTCGACGACCCGGACCAGGCCGAGCTCGACGTCGACGTCGACGGTGGCCCGGTGCGCGGCGAATGCGTACTGCACGTGCGCGTCCCCCTGCCCGGTGCGCGGGTCGATCGGGAAGGTGGGCCTGTGCCGCCACTCGACGGTCCGCTCGACGGGCCGGTCGCCGAGCACGGCGGCGAGGTCGGCGACCACCTCCCCCTCGGCGGAGAGCAGCCGCCCGCCGGCGAGGCGCCCGTCCGGCACCCCGGCCCGATCGAGGACCTCCTGGCGCACCGCCTCGCAGGCCGCCTTGACCGCGCCGCCGGTGACGTACGTCTGCCGCGACGCCGACGACGACCCGGCGCTGCCCACCGAGGTGTCGGCCGTGGCGACGGTGACCTGCTCGACGCCGAGCTCGGTCCGGGCGATCTGCGCCTGCACGGTGACGAGGCCCTGGCCGACCTCGGCGGCGGCGGTGTGCACGACCGCGGCCGCCTCCCCGCCGACCACTTCCAGTCGCACCCGGGCGGTGGAGTAGTCGTCGAAGCCCTCGGAGAAGCCGACGTTCTTGATGCCGATGCCGTAGCCGACGCCCCGCCGTACCCCTTCCCCGCGGGTCGTGTTGGCCGCCCCGCCGGGCCGCTCGCGCGGGTCGGTGACCGGCCCGGGCGGCGGCGCGGCCTGGACCCGGCGCAGCAGCTCGGCGACCGGGGCGGGCCCGGACACGACCTGCCCGGTCGGCATGGTGTCGCCGGGCTCGAGGGCGTTGCGGGCGCGCAGCTCGACCGGGTCGAGGCCGAGCGCGTCGGCGAGCCTGTCCATCTGCGACTCGTAGGCGAAGCAGGCCTGGACGGCGCCGAAGCCGCGCATCGCGCCGCACGGCGGGTTGTTGGTGTAGACGGCGTAGCCGTCGATGGTCACGCTGGGCACCCGGTAGGGGCCGACGCCGAGGGTGGTCGCGTTGGCCACGACGGCCATCGAGGTGGACGCGTAGGCGCCGCCGTCGAGCACGATCCGGGCCTTCACGTAGACGAGCCGGCCGTCGGCGTCGGCGCCGTGCTCGTAGCGCAGCCGGGCCGGGTGGCGGTGCACGTGGCCGTGGAACGACTCCTCGCGGGAGTAGACCATCTTCACCGGCCGGCCGGTGTGCAGCGCCAGCATGCAGGCGTGGACCTGCATGGAGACGTCCTCGCGGCCGCCGAAGGCGCCGCCGACCCCGGCCAGGCTGAGCCGCACCTTGTCCGGCGGCAGGCCGAGGCAGGCGGCGACCTGGCCGAGGTCGCCGTGCAGCCACTGGGTGGCGATGAACAGGTCCACGCCGCCGTCCTCGGCCGGGATGGCCAGCCCGGACTCCGGCCCGAGGAAGGCCTGGTCCTGCATGCCGACCTCGTACTCCCCGGTGACCACGACGGGCGCGGTGGCGTCCTGCGGACCCTTGCGGATCGGCACGTGCCGCAGCAGGTTGCCGCCCTCGTGCACCCGCTCGGCGGCGGGGTCGAGCGCCGCCTCGCTGTCCACGATGGGCGCGAGGACCTCGTAGTCGACGGCGATGGCGGCGGCGGCCCGGCGGGCGGTCTCCGGGTGGTCGGCGGCGACGATGGCGACCGGCTCGCCGGCGTAGCGGACCTGGCCCATGGCGAGCACCGGCTGGTCCCGGTGCTCCAGGCCGTAGTGCTTGGCCCCGGGCACGTCCTCGGCCGTGAGCACGGCGTGCACGCCGGGCAGCGCGAGGGCGCCGGTGAGGTCGATGCCGCGGATGCGGGCCCGCGGGTGGGGGCTTCTCAGGGTGGCGCCCCACAGCATCCGGTCGGCCCACAGGTCGGAGGAGAACGCGAACTCGCCGGTGACCTTCAGGATGCCGTCCGGGCGCACCGGCGAGGTACCGATGCCGTGCCCGGCCTTCGTGGCGACGACCGTCATCGCAGCTCCTTCGCCGCGCGGGTCAGATCTGTGGCGAGGACCTGTTCGTCCACGGTGGACAGTGCGCCGGCCTGGACCACGGCCCGGCCGCCGACGAGCAGCAGGCGCAGCGGCGCGGCCGGGCCGAACACGAGGGCGGCGACCGGGTCGGCGATCCCGGCGTGGCCGAGCCCGGAGAGGTCCCACAGCGCGATGTCGGCGAGCTTGCCGGGCTCCAGCGAGCCGAGCTCGTCGGCCCGGCCGAGGCAGCGGGCCCCGCCGATGGTGCCCAGGGCCAGGGACTCGCGGGCGGTCAGGGCGGCCGGCCCGCCGCGCAGGCGGGCCAGGTACAGCGCCTGGCGCAGCTCCGCGCCGAGCTGCCCGGCCTCCTGGGAGGCGGCGCCGTCGACGCCGAGGCCGACCGGGGCCCGGGCGTCGAGCAGGTCGCGGACGGGGGCGATGCCGGCCCCGAGCCGCCCATTGGAGCTCGGGCAGTGCGCGATGCCGGTGCCGGTAGCGCCGAGGCGGGCGATCGCGGCGGCGTCGAGGTGCACGGCGTGGGCCAGCCACACGTCCTCGCCAAGCCAGCCGAGCGAGTCGGCGTACTCGACCGGGGTGCAGCCGTGCACCTCCTTGCAGTACGCCTCCTCCTCGATCGTCTCGGCCAGGTGCGTGTGCAGCCGCACGTCGTGGGACCGGGCCAGCTCGGCCGCCTCCCGCATGAGCCGCGGGGTGACCGAGAACGGGCTGCAAGGGGCGACCGCGATGCGCACCATGGCGCCCGGGGACGGGTCGTGGAAGCGGTCGATCGCGTCCTTCGTCGCCGCCAGGGCCGCGTCGGTGTCCTCGACCACCGAGTCGGGCGGCAGGCCGCCGTCCTTCTCCGACAGGTCCATCGAGCCGCGGCACGGGTGGAAGCGCAGCCCGACCGCGGCGGCCGCGTCGATCTCGGCGGCGAGCAGGTCACCGCCGCCGCGCGGGAAGACGTAGTGGTGGTCGGTGCTCGTGGTGCAGCCGGACAGCGCCAGCTGGGCCAGGCCCGCGGCCGCGGCCGCGTGCACGGCGCCGACGTCGATGCGGGCCCACACCGGGTAGAGCTCCTTGAGCCAGCCGAACAGGATCTCCTGCTGGGCGTAGCCGCGGGTGGCCCACTGGTACAGGTGATGGTGGGTGTTGACCAGGCCCGGCGTGACCAGGCAGCCGCGGCCGTCGACCCGGGTGACGCTCTCGTCGCCGCGGTAGGGCCCGGCCCCGACGGCGACGATCCGGTCGCCGGCGACGACCACGTGCCCGTCGGCGTGCTCCGTGCCGGCCGCGTCGACGGTCGCGACCGCGCAGCCCTCGATGACGATCATCGCGGCGCCGCCAGTCGCACGGCCGCCACGATGTGCTCGTAGCCGGTGCAGCGGCACAGGTTCCCGGCGAGCGCCTCGCGGATGTCAGGTTCACTCGGGTGTGGGTTGCGCGTCAGGAGGTCGTGCACGGCGACGACGAAGCCCGGGGTGCAGAATCCACACTGGACGGCGCCGGCGGACAGGAACGCCTGCTGGATCGGGTGCAGCTCCCCGCCGGTGGCCAGGCCCTCGACCGTGCGCACCTCGCGCCCCTGCGCCTGCCCGGCGGCGACCAGGCAGGCACAGACCGGGGTGCCGTCCAGGTACACGGTGCAGGAGCCGCACTCCCCCTGCTCGCAGGCGTTCTTGGCGCCGGGCAGGCCGAGCCGCTCGCGCAGCATGTAGAGCAGGCTCTCGCCCTCCCATACGTCGTCGGCCGAGACCTCCTCGCCGTTGACGGTCACATTCACCCGCATCGGTACTCCTCCCATGCCCACCGGAGCGTCCGTGCGCCGAGCACGGCCAGGGCGTGGCGGCGGTAGGCGGCGCTGCCCCGCACGTCGTCGATGGGCCGGGCGGCCGCGGCGACCAGCTCGCCGAAGCGCCGCACGGTCGCCTCGTCCAGCGCAAGCCGGTCCTCCCACGGCAGCTCGGCGGCGAACGCCTCGGCCGCCTCCGCCCGCAGCGGGGTCGGGCCGGCCGAGCCGATGCCGGTGCCGGCGGTGCGCCGGGCCGGGTCGAGCGCCAGGGCGAACGAGCACACCGCGATGACCATGGCGTTGCGGGTGCCGACCTTGGCGAACTGCTGTGCGCCGGCGGCCGGCGGGACGACGAAGGCCGCGATCAGCTCGTCGGGGGCCAGGGCGCTGCGCTTGGGGCCGGTGAAGAACTCGGCGGCCGGGATGCGCCGGACCCCCCGCACGGAGGCGACCTCGACGGCGGCGCCGGCGGCGAGCAGGGGCGGGTGGGCGTCGCCGGCCGGGGAGGCGGAGCCGAGGTTGCCCCCGACGGTGCCGCGGTTGCGGATCTGCGGGGAGCCGACCGTGCGGGCGGCCATCGCCAGGCCGGGCAGGCGCCCGCCGAGTTCGTCGATGATTCTGCGGTACGTCACCCCGGCGCCGATGCGCAGCAGATCCCCGTCGGTCCCCCACTCGGCCAGCTCGCCGACGCGGGTCAGGTCCAGCAGCGCGGCCGGGCGGCGGCGGTCGAAGTTCAGCTCGACCATCACGTCGGTGCCCCCGGCGATCGGCACCGCCTCGGGGTGCGCGGCCTTGGCGGCGAGCGCCTCGTCCCACGTGGACGCGCTCAGAAAGTCCACGCAACCTCCTCAGGGATCTCCACCCCGTCGCGGCGCACGACACCCTCGATGAGCCCGTAGGGCCGGTCGGCGGCGTGGTAGACCTCGTTGGGGTTGTCCAGGCCGAACGGGGCCAGGTCGACGAGGAAGTGGTGGCGGTTGGGCAGGGACAGCCTGACCTCCACCACCTCCGGGCAGCGCTGCAGCACCCGGGAGCCCATCGCGAAGAGGGTCTGCTGCAGGGCGTAGCTGTAGGTGTCGGCGAACGCCTCGACGAGGGCCGCCCGGGCCGCGGCCGGGTCGGGGCAGCCCTCGAGCCCGCGCCAGGTGGCGTCCACCGACGTGGCCAGGATGCGGTCGCGGGTCTCGGGCAGCGTGGTGTAGCGGTCCTTGACGTAGCCGTGGAACTCCGAGCCGGTGGTCTTCAGCAGCACCAGGCCCTTCACGCCGCTGACGGTCTGGGTGCCGTACGGCCCGTGGTGCACGACCGCCGTGCGCACCTCGCCCCCGTCGCGGCGGAAGGTGTGCGCGGCGTCGACGGGGCTCCAGGGGTACTCCTCGATCGACACCCGCGCCTCGTGGATGGCCGGCTGCGTGGCGACGAAGTGCTCGGCGAGCCGCGCCGCGAAGCCCTCGGCGCCGGCGATGCCGTGCTCGCGGGCGAAGGCGTAGACGGTGTTCTTCTGCGTGTCGGTGGGCAGCACGGCCGCGTTGTCGCCGGTCAGGTGGCTGGCGGCGAGGTCGCCGCGCAGCGCCACGCTGACGTTGAGGTCGGTGATGCGGTCCCCGCCGGCGGCCCGCTCGACCCGCACGAGGCGGGTCTCGGCCTTGCCGTACTGATTCGGGCCCAGCTCGAATGTCGGCACGGGTCAGCTCCCCCGGTAGGTCGAGTATCCGAACGGGCTCAGCAGCAGCGGCACGTGGTGGTGCCGGGCGTCGGCGATGGTGAACAGGATCGACACCTCGGGGAAGAACGCGTCCGGGCCGAGGTACGCGGCGGTGTCGATGATCAGCCGGAAGCGGCCCGTGCCGACGTCGTCCCAGCGCAGCCGGCCGTCGAGGTCGGTCAGCCCGTCGCCCACGAGGATCCGCTCGGCCGTCTCAAGGCGGATCGGCACCCCGGCCGCCGGGATGCCGCGCGCGGTATCGAGCACGTGGGTCGACAGGCTCATGCACCCTCCGCTTCGCTCCGGGTGCCTGAGCCCAGGCTGCGCTTCTTGATCGCGGCCCCTCCGCTTCGCTCCGGACCGCTCATACGGCCCCTCTGCTGCCTTCGGGACCGCTTGCGGATCGTTCGGGACCGCTGCCTGTTGGTTCGGGTCTGCTGCCGTTTCGTCCGGGACCGCTCATGCAACGCCCTCCGCCAGAGTTTCCAGTCGCAGCTCGACGATCTTGCGGAGCTCGCCGCGGACCACGGTCTGCTCGGTCTCGTCGTCGTTGCGCATGCGGCCACGGGCGGCGGCCAGGACCTCGTCGGCCGACTTGCCGGTGGCGAAGATCAGGAACAGGTGGCCGAAGCGGCGCTCGTACGCCTCGTTGACCTCGGCGAGCTCCACCTCCGCACCCCGCACGCCAGACTGTTCCCTGCGCGACCAGGTGGCCGCCGCGCCGTCCTCGGTGGGCTGCTGGCCGATCCGCGGGTGCCGGTCGAGCACCACGCGCAGCTCGGCCCAGCCCAGCTCGTCGAACGCGCTGACGCCGGCCACGACCAGGTCGGCCGGGGTCTGGTACGGTCGCGCGGCGACCACCCGGGCTGCCCAGCCGGGCGACGCGCAGCAGGCGAGCAGGGCCTCCTCGGCGGCCTCGGGCGCGAGGCCGTTGAACCGATCGAGCATGACACCCCTCTCGTATCCCCGGCACGTTACTCCCGGGATGTTTCATGTCCAGACCGTTTGATCAGGCCATTGGGATCATGTCCAGTATCCGCGTTTTGTCCGGAACCGCGAGGCCGGAGCGTGGAAACGGAAGCGTCAAGTCCGCGAAAACCGCGCCCGCCGCGCCAAGATCTTGATTCGCCGCCGTCGAGGTGCGGCGCGCGACCCTCTCGAGCTTCGCCGCCCATCGTCCCCGTCGCCGGGCCACCTGGCCGGCGTCTACAAGGCTCCGCCGTCCACTTCGGACGGTTCGGCCGGGCCGCGGTCCTGGGCACCCGGACGCGCCCCGGTCGCGCTTCGCGATTTCCGTGGCAGACTCGAACGTATGACCGAGGCGGGGCTGCGGCCCTCGGTTGAGGTGGTCGAGGCCGGCGGGCGCGTGGTGCGCATCGTCGACGGGCACCTGCTGGCCGCCGAGGGCGACGCCCGCCCGATCGGGCACGACCTGCCCCACCGCGGCATCGAGCTGACCGTCGACGCCCGCGGCTACCACGCCCGATGGTCCCGCGCCGCGTTCAGCCTGCCCGCGTTCGCCAGGCTCTTCGCCGGCGGGGCGGCCGGCGGCGCACTCTTCCGCCTCCTCGGCCTGCCCGGCGCCGTGCTCGGCACGCTCATCGCGCTCGGGGTGGCCCGCGGCGCCCGCCCGGCCCGCCCCGCCGACGTTGCCGACCCGGCCGTGACGGTCCGCGAGGACGGCCCCGACCTGCTGCTCTCCTCCGCGTCGCTGGCCGCGCTGGTCGTCGCCGTCATGGAGCTGACCGACACGCCCGGCCCGGTCACCGTGAGCCCCGCGTCCCTCGCCGCCGGCGAGGGCGTGCGGCTCGACGACGTCGGCGGCCTGCCGGACATCGTGGCCCAGTTCCGCGACGTGGCGGTCTCCTTCCGCCACCCCGACGTGATGGCCCGCTGGGGCGCCACCCGCCCCCAGGGCATCCTGCTGTCCGGACCGCCCGGCACCGGCAAGACCATGCTCGCCCAGGCCCTGGCCAACGAGATCGGCGCCGACCTGCGCGAGATCCGCACCCCGGAGATCCTCGACAAGTGGGTCGGCAACTCCGAGAAGAACATCCAGCGCATCTTCGCCGAGGCCCGCGGCCTGCGCTCCCCCACCGTCCTGCTCTTCGACGAGTTCGACTCGATCATCAGCTACACCGGCGCCGCGCTCGACGCCGCCGACCAGATGATCAACGCGGTGGCCGGCATCTTCAAGCAGGAGATGAACTCCCTCATCGAGGCCAACCCGAACGTCATCGTGGTGGCCACCACCAACTTCCCGGACCGCGTCGACGCCTCCCTCGTGCGCTCGGGCCGCTTCGACCTCAAGCTCACCGTGCCGCTGCCCGGCCCCCAGGCCCGCGCCGACATCCTCACCAAGCTCGTCCGTGCGCTGATCGCCCGGCACGAGACCCAGGGCTTCCGCATGTTCGCCGACGACCTGGACATCCCGGCCCTGGCCGCCGCCGCGACCGGCCTGACCGGCGCCGACTTCAAGGAGGCCCTGCGCCGCGCCCAGCTGGCCAAGGCCATGCGCGAGGCCCGCACCGGCACCCCGGCCCCGCCGATCGGCCACGCCGAACTGCTGGACACCCTGACGGGTCTGCGGTTTGGAATCGCACCGGACCTTGGATAGCCTCTGTCGGTGTCCCGCACCGGAACCCGCCATACCGGTGTCCGGCCCGGCATCGTCTTCCCGGTCGCGCTCGCGCTGATCACACTCCTGGTCGGGTGCGCCTCGGCCGCCAAGCCGGGCCGGTCCGTCGCCCACGGTGACGATCCCGGGGCGATCATCGAGGCCCACACCGCCCAGGTTTCCGCCGATGGGCCGTACCGCGACCCGACCTCCGACGAGCGCGCCCGGGGCCGCGACGCGATCCGCAAGCTCCTCGCCCACCCGGACGACGAGGCCGGCCAGGACGCGGCGTTCGGCAAGCTCGGCTACACCACGGCGCACGGCGTCGACCCGATCACCAACCGCCGCTACAGCATGTTCAGCATGTCGCCGACGTCCGCGCCCGCGTGGGGCATCCTGCTGGTCGACCGCTCCGCGCCGCCGCGGGTGGTGTTCGAGGTACCGCACCCGGGCTTCGACATCAACACCGACGACCTCGGCGTATCCCTGTACCACCTGGTCCCCGGCAGCGTCCTGCTGGTCGCCGGCCAGCACCGCCTGGCCGGCGGCGGCGCCGCCGACGTGGCCCACAACGACAAGTCGATGTTCCACGCCATGGCCACCGAGTTCGCCAAGGGCGGCCTGGGCCAGGTCCAGCTGCACGGCTTCGCCGACAAGAACCTCCCCGACGCCCAGGTCGTGGTCTCCACCGGCGTGGGCCAGGTGACCAAGGCGGCCAAGGACATCGCCGACGGCCTGAAGGCGGGCGGCCTCATCGTCTGCCGCGCGTGGGCCACCACCTGCGGCCGGCTGGAGGGCACCTCCAACGAGCAGGGCAAGGCCGCCGACGAGATCGGCGCGCAGTTCCTGCACCTGGAGCTGGGCTGGGTGGTCCGCCGGGACCCCCAGCTGCGCGACGTGGTGGCCCGCGTCGTCGCCGGGCACCTGCCCATCAGCTAGTCCTCGCGGACCCCGGCCCACGCCCTCCCGGCGCGCCTCGCCGCCCACGCCTCGCGGCGCGCCTCGCCGCCCACGCCTCGCGGCGCGCCTCGCCGCCCACGCCTCGCGGCGAGCCTTGCCCTCGCGGCGAGCCTTGCCGAGCACATCCTCCCGGCGCGCCGTGCCCGGCCGCATCCTCCCGGCGCGCCGTGCCGGCCACACCGTCCCGGCGCGCCTCGCCGGCCACACCGTCCCGGCGCGCCTCGCCGGCCACACCGTCCCGGCGCGCCTCGCCGGCTACACCGTCCCGGCCGCGACGGGAAGGCTCACAGGCGCCTGGAGGCGCGCAGGGCGGTCGCGAAGTGGCCGGTGCCGTCCAGGATGGCCTCGCCACCGGCATCGCCCATGGTCGGGCCGTTGGCGCCGACGCGGCTGGAGATGAAGCGCTGGTGGCCCCGGTCGTCGATGCCCATGTAGATGCCCGAGTGCTCGATGTGGGTGGGGCGGTCGGCGCCGTCCGAGTCGATCTCCGGGGAGCCGTAGAAGAAGACCAGGTCGCCCGGTTCCAGGCGGTCCAGGGTCGAGGGCCGCTTGCCCGTGTTCTCGATGACCAGAACGCCCGGGCCGAACTCGGCGATGGCGAAGGCGCGGCGCGGCAGGCCCGGGCCGGCCGTGTCCGTGTCGCGCAGCGGCAGCCCCATCCGGTAGCCGTAGACCATGCGGATGAAGCCCGAGCAGTCCAGGCTGTGCAGGCGGTCCGGTGACGGCTTCTCCTTCTTGCCGTCCGGGAAGGTCCAGTTGAGGCCGAGATAGTCGTAGAAGTCGGAGTTCTCGGCGCGGCCGTCGCGGTCGCTGGCGGAGAGCGGGCCGAAGGCGGCGTCGCCGCTGTACTGCACGCCCTTCTCGTCCTTCTTGGGCTGCGCGCCGTAGGTGTACTCCAGGGCGGTGGCCAGCACGTCGGGCTTCGGGTCGACGAGCTCGGTCGCGAGCCAGCCCGCGAACCAGGGCTGCTGCTCGGCGCCCGCGGCCCACTCCTGGGGCAGCAGGCGGACGTAGACGTCGTGGGTGATCTTGGCGTTGGTGAAGCGGGGCTCGACGAACGTCCGGGCCGGGCCCTTCAGGCGGGCGGAGCGGGAGCCGTCGGTCAGCAGGGCGACGCGGCTGCCGTCGGCGGCCACGACCTCGGTGCCGGGCGGCTCGCTCACCCGGCGGAAGGCGTAGCCGGAGCTGGGCAGCGGGTCGGCCGACGTGCCCAGGCTGATCTCGATCGGATCACCCTGCTTGAGCCGGACCGCGCTGTAGGCGGCGACCGTCAGGGCGGCGATGAGCACGAAGGCGACGCCGACGACGATCGCCGAGCCGCGGCGGGTGTTCGGGGACTGGGCCATGAGCTCACACCACCCTGCTCACGTGACGGGGACGAGGCCCGCGACGATGCCGCTGAACGTCACGCCGAACGTGATGCCGGTGACGATCGTCGTGGCCATGATGGTGGCCGGCGGCGGCTGACGCACGAGCTGGTAGGCGATGAGGCCCGGCGCGACGAAGCCGAGGGTCTGGTGGGCGAAGAGCAGCGGCAGGTCGCGCTGCACGATGACGAACAGGGTCAGCTGCAGGAAGACGCTGAGCAGCACGATGGCGGCGAACAGGCGCTTGCCGTACAGGATCACGAAGCGGCGCAGCAGCATGGTGAGCAGGTAGGTCACCACGGTCATCACCACCACGATGGCCGCCTGGAGCGGGTCCTCGATGAGGGCCAGCGCGATCCAGCCGGGGGTGATCATGCCGCCCGGCGAGAGGTTGGTGGTGAGGTAGCACAGCAGCGCGAACACCAGCCCGATGCCCAGGCAGGCGGTCGAGAGCTGAGCGCTGAGCTCGCCTCCGAAGATCATCGACGAACCCTTCCAGGGGGTGCGGCGCGGAGCTCGGTCCGCTGCCCGGGGATGGCGGGGGTGCGCAGCATCGGCGGGAGCGCCCGCTGCCGGTCGTCCGGCGCCCAGCTGGGCAGCGAGGCGAGCTCGTGGAGGAGCACCTCGCCCTGGCCGTGGATGTTGCCGACGGCGACGATCGACGAGTCGGGCGCCGTGGCGTTGAGCACGCCGTCCAGCAGGGCCTCGGGCGTGAGCTTCGCGCCGAGATCGACCACGCGGTCCTGCAGGTCGGGCGGGATGGCGTTGCGGGCGCTGCGGGTCGGCTCGCCGATGATGACGATCCGGTCGGGGCGGACCTCGCCGCACAGGGCGCCCATCTGGCCGTTGCGCTCGATCCGGTCGGGCCGGCAGTTGATCACCATGGTCAGCGGCCGGTCGATGAGCCCCTGCCGCTGCAGCTGCTGGATGTTCATGAGGGTCGACGCGGGATCGTTGGCGGCGAACACGTTGGCGAAGCGGACCCGCTTGTCGCCGGCCGCCACCCGGACCACCGACAGCACGCCCGGGTCGGGCGGGGCGTCCCACATGCCGGCCAGGGCGCTGCGCCGGTCGACGCCGAGCAGCGCGGCCACCTCGAGGGCGATGGCGACGTTCTCCTTGAACGTGATCCAGCCGAAGCCGGCCATCTCGGCGTCGCTGACCGACTCCGGGTCCACGGCGACGAGGCGGCACTTGCGCTTGTCCGCCTCCTGCTGCAGGATCGCGAGCCGCTCCTGCTCGGCCGTGACGCAGACGCCGCCGACCGGCATGGACAGGCTCAGCGAACGGGCGACGTCGTCGAGCGTCGGGCCCATCTCGGCGAGGTGGTCCTCGCGGACGTTGCACAGCACGCCGATGGTGGAGCGGATGAGCTTCGTCTGGTTGACCTCCTGCAGCGCGGGCATCACGGCCATGCACTCGATGACGAGCGCGTCCGGGTGGTAGGCGGCGGCCCGCCGTACGATCCCGATCTGCTCCACGACGTTGGCGATGCCGAACTTGCGGTGCACCGGCTCCTCGCTGGCGTCGGGGAAGATGAACCGGGCGGCGGTGCCGGTCGTCTTGGCCACGACGTGCATCCCGCCGCCGCGCAGCGCGCCGGCGCACAGGCGGGTGATCGAGCTCTTGCCGCGGATGCCGTTGACCAGCACCCGGTTCGGGATCTTGTCCAGGTTGCGGTAGTGGTTGCGCTGCTCGATGATGCCGGCGACGAGCACCGTCACGCAGCACAGCGAGAACACGGCGTAGAGATACAGCACGTCAGACCTTCGCGGCTTTGCCGGCGCCGCGCTGCGTGGGGAAGCGCGGGTACACGGCGGTGAAGTCGTCCTCGGAGCCGCGCAGGCGGATGGCGCCGCCGAAGCGCACGGAGCCGGTGTGCCGGACCTGCCGGCAGATCTCCAGGCACATCGCGATCGCCCCCACGTCGTCGTGGCGCTGCGGCGGTACCGGATCGTCGAACTCGCCGCCGCGAATGCGCTCGGCCGCCATCGCGAGGCGCCGCAGCGGCCAGACGAAGATGAAGAACTGCCACGCGAAGGTGAGCGCGAGGATGCCGACCACGGCCGCCGAGACGAGCAGCGTCCAGCGGTTCATGACCACCTGCGGCAGCTGCAGCGACACCGGGTTGCGCTCGACGACCACCACCCACTCCAGGTGGGCCACCGACGGCGGGTTGGTCAGCCCGGCCGCGGCCAGCAGCGTCGGCTGGCCGCCGGTGGTGCGCTGGCCGCGGACGGTGCCGCCGGCCAGGGCGTCGATCGCGACCGCCCGCACGGCGTCGCCGGACAGCGGCTGGAACGCCTGGTAGCCGGTGGAGTCCAGCACGGTGCGCAGCTGGGAGTCGACCACCCGGGCCCGCCCGTCGTTGCGCCGCATCACGCCGAGCAGGTAGTCGATGTCGAACTCGCCGACCACGCTGTACCCGCTGTCGAGCAGGCGGAAGGCGTAGATGACGGGCAGCCGCCGCACCTGCGGGTCGATGCGGACGCCGGCCTCGCCCGGCACCGGCTGCGGGGAGCGCAGCGACTTCCGGCCGGCCGACTTGACCACGGCGCCCGTGCGGTCGACGAGGTACATGCCCCGGAACCGGTACTCGTCGGCCAGCCCCTTCTCGAGGATCGAGCCGTACTTGGCCGGGTCGGCCTTGGCGTTGCCGAGCGCCACCCGGTCGACGGTCTGCTGGCCGGCGTCGAGGGCGTTGGCGAAGACGTTGCCGACCGCCTCGGCCCGGCTCTCCTCGTCGTAGAAGAGCTGCTCGGGCAGCTTCGGCTGGGGCGCGCGGACCGTCGTGCCGATCGCGACCGCGGGCCAGGCGAGGGCGACCAGGGCGGCGAGGGCAAGGCCCTGCATGGTGCTCGGCCGCCACCGCTTGCCGCGCAGCCCGGCGCCGGAGACGACGGCGAGGGCCTGGGCGATCCGGAACGCCTCCCGGGTGCGCAGGGTGCGGCGGGTGGCCGTGAACACGCCGCAGGCGTCGGCCTTGGCCTGGGCCAGCAGCATCCGGACCGGCGCGACCAGGAACGCGCGCATGAGCAGGAACGCGAGGAAGGCCACCAGGAGCAGGCTCGCGCCGAGGACGACGCCGTGGCGCAGCGAGGTGCCGCCGGTGACCCCGGCGACGATGACCGAGACGACCACGATGCCGGTGTCGCCGATCGGGGCCGAGGAGACCACCAGCTGCCGGTCCGGCCACTCCTTGACCATGACCGCGTGGCTCTGGCTGCGTTGCGAGCCGGCCAGACCGGCGAGGACCTGCGACAGGTGCGCGGAGTCGACCGCGCTCACGCCCTGCATGAGGGTGGCCGCGCCGTCCGGGGTGATCATGAAGACGCCGTGCCGGGCGCTCGGGTTGAGCCGGAGGTTGCGCATGAGCAGCGGTTCGAGCGCCACCAGGGTCCGCTGGCCGTCGAGTGCGGCGATCTTCAGTAGTGCCGGGCCGTCGGCGGTGAGGACGGCGACGGTGGCCTCCGCGGGCAACGGGTTGGGCAGCACCTCGGGCGGGATCACCACCCCGTTGGCGGCCACCGACTGCCGCGTGGCGGTCTGCAGGATCGCCGCCCCGCTCCAGGTCACCCGGTCACTGACGACCTTGGACAGCAGCGCGGCGTCGGCCGGGACCGGCGGCTTGCGCAGGCCGTCGATGACCCGGTCGAGGTCGGTGCCGGCCCGGGTGGCGCTGATGTTCATGGTGCGGGCGACCTCGGAGACGACGTCGCGCTGCGAGTCCTGGACCGCGCGGGGCACTCCGCCGCGGTCGTAGACGGCGAAGCCGAAGATGGCCGCGGCGGCGATGAGCATCGTCGCGCAGAGGTACACCAGTGACGGCGCACCGGAGCCGGCCGGGAAGGCCGCCTCCGGCAGCTGCTGTTCGAGGGCCCGGCCCCGCCAGGCGATGAGCTGCCCGGACTCGGGATCGGCCGTCGACACGGGAGGAACACCAGCCACTTCGACCCTCCCTCAGCCGACGGCCCATCCAAAACCGGCGGTGACTATAACAACGCCGCGGCGCCGCGAGGAAGCGCCCAAGATCAACTGCGCACGGCCCCGACGGAGGGTGATGCGACGGCCGCGCCGCGTACGATCAGCCCCGCGTCGCCGGCCCCGCGGGTCAGCAGATGCCCCTGGATGCGGCCCACAGCAGCCTCGTAGATCCGCCGGCGCCCGGCCGGCAGCGCCGGGTCGGCCAGTGCCCGCTCCAGGTCGACCACCCGGATGTCGGGGTTGAGGTCGACGTAGGTCGGGATCGCTTCGACCGCCGCGACCGTCCACCGCTTGGGCTGGGCGGCAGGCGTGAACGTGAAGCGGATCATCACGCCCTCGCGGTTGTCGTTGATCGGCTCCTCGTGCCGGGCGATCTGGTTGCCCATGCCGTAGACGATCCATTTGCCGCCGACCTTCTCGACCGGCTGCACGACGTGGGCGTAGTGGCCGAAGACGGCGTCGACGTCGGGCAGCGCGGCGACCTGGCGCGCCCAGGTCTGCTGGTCGACGTCGGGCTCGTGGACGTACTCCGTGCCCCAGTGCAGGCTGACCAGGACGATCTCGGCGCCGGCCGCCCGGGCCACCTTGGCGTCCGCCTCGATCTTGGCCGGGTCGATGAGGTTGGCGATCCACTCCTGGCCGGCGAGCCGGTCGATGCCGTTGAAGTACTTCGAGTACGCCAGGTGCGCCACCTTCACGCCCTTGACGTCGTAGATCATCGGCTTCTTCGCCTCTTCGGCGCTGCGGAAGCTGCCGGCGTGGCCGAGCCCGGCCTGGTCGAAGGCGTCCAGGGTGCGCTTGACGCCGTCGTAGCCCTGGTCGATGGTGTGGTCGGAGTCGGTCGAGCAACCCTCGTAGCCGGTCGCCTTGATCGCCGGCACGATCTGCGGCGGCACGCTGAAGCGCGGGAACCCGTCGTACGGCCCGCCGGCCGGGGCCAGTGGCGTCTCCATGTGGCAGATCGCGAGGTCGGACTGCTCGATCGCGGTCCTGACCCCGGCGAGCATCGGGGCGAAGTCCATCGCGCTCCCGCCGCCGTCGCGCAGCGCCTGCGCCCAGAGGTCGGGGTGCAGCAGGATGTCGCCCGCGCCGATCACCGAGATCGCGCGCCCCGGCACGGCGACCGGCGAGCCGAGCGGCCGCGGCGTGCCCGTCTCCGGCGCCTCGACCTGGGACCACGGCCCGATCCGGTACACCCCGAAGGCAGCGGCCGCCACCACGATGACGACACCGAGGTAGCCCCACAGGGGGCGGCGCGATCGGGTCTTCTGCACCGCGCCAGGCTAGAGGAATCGCTATGCGTGCTCGAACGGGGTGGTCGTGGCGAGGCGGGCGAAGCCGAGCCGCTCCAGGATCGGGCGGCTGTCGTCGGAGGCGTCGACCTGCAGGTACCGGTAGCCGGCCGCGGCGGCCTGGGCGGCGCGGTGGGCGACCAGGGCGCGGAACACGCCCTTGCCGCGCCAGTCCGGCACGGTACCGCCGCCCCAGATACTGGCGAAGGCGGTGCCCGGGTGCAGCTCGATCCGGCCGGCGCAGATCGGGCGCTCGCCGGCCATGGCCACGACGGCCTTGACCGTGTCGGGCCGGGTCAGCACGTGCCGGCCGATGACGGAGTGGTCGCCGCCGAAGACCTCGTCGTGCACGCGCACGAGCAGGTCGGCCTCGCGCTCGCCGGTGACCGGGACCAGGCGCACGCCCTCGGGCGGCTCCGGGTGTTGGGGCAGGGCGGCGACCTCGGCCACGAGCAGGGTCTCCGGCGGGCCGGGCTCGAAGCCGGCGGCGAGCAGGCGGTCGGCCAGGTCGGGCGGGGCGTCGTGGGAGTACCACTTCCACTCCCACGGCAGCCCGGCGGCGGCGAACCGGGCGATCTGGGCCGCGATGGCCTCCCCGGCGTCCCGTCCGGCGAGGTCGGCCCAGGTGATGCCGGTCCAGCCGCCGCCGGACGACACCACGCGCACCACGCCGGGCTCGCGCTCCACGACGGCGCCGGGGCCCTCCTGCGGGTGCCGGCGGATCTCGCGGTCGAAGCGGGCCAGGATCTCCTCGACGTTCATGGGACCAGCCGACACCCGCTGCGGCCGGCGGCGCAACCCAATTCGGCGACAACGGCCTGGACCCCTATGTAGAGTTGCGATAGAGTCCCCTCATGCGCATGACCGTCACCACCGCGCGGGTGCTCGCCGCCCTGCTCACGGACCCCGGCGCGGACCGCTACGGGCTGGAGCTCATGCAGGCGACCGGCCTGGCCAGCGGCACGCTGTATCCGATCCTGCACCGGCTGCAAGACGCCGGATGGCTCGCCGCCGAGTGGGAGGACGTCGATCCCGTGGCGGCCGGGCGCCCGGCCCGCCGCTTCTACCGGCTCACCATCGACGGGGTGGAGTCGGCCCGCCTGGCCCTCGCCGAGCTGCGCCGCCAGACGTCGGTGCCGGGCGCCCAGGGCTCCGCGAGGCCGGCGTGGTGACCCGCAGGGCGACCGCGGCGCTGCTGCGGTTCGCGGCGCGCCGGTGGCCCGAGCGGCTGCGGGAGGAGCTGCTGCGCGAGTGGGGCGCGGAGGCGCACGTGCTGGGCGGGCGGGGACGGCGCTGGGCGATGCTGCGGTACGCCGGGAGCCTCGCGATCGCCCGCCCCGCCCGGGAGCCGGCGTCCGCGCTGCAGCACCTGCGCAACGGCTGGCCCGGCGCCCGGCTGGTCCTGGTCGGCCCGCTGCTGGTCATGCTGATGCTGGTGCTCAGCCTGAAAGCGAGCTGGGCGGCTGTGAACGCCCTGCCGATGGGCTTCACGGCGGCGATGCGGCTGTACACCCCGGCCACCACGGCGATGTGCCTGCTCGCCGCGGTACTGCTGGCGCTGGTCGGGCGCCACTGGAGCCTGCCTGGCCGGCCGGTCCTGGTGCTCGCCGCGGTCACCCTGGCCCCGCTGGCGCTGGTCGTGCTGCTCGAGGCGCGACAGGGCCCGCCGATGAAGCTCGCCCTGCACGGCCCGGCCAACGCGGTGTACTTCCTCGGCCTCGGCCTCCTGCACGCCTGGACCGGCAGCCGAGCCCGCGCCGGCCGGCGCCGCACGGCCTGGCTGCTGGCCGTCCTCGGCGCCGCCGTGCTGGCCGACGTCGCGGTGATGGTGCTGATGCTGCGCTCCGATCCGGCCCCGGCGCTGTCGGGCGCACCGCAGTGGTGGACGTACTCGCTGACCGGCCGCGCCTTCGGGCTGTCGAACTGGGACGCCTTCAGCGTGGGCGACCTGACCGAGCTCGACTCGTGGACGCAGCTGCTCTTCACCGGCTTCGCCATCGGCGCCGCCCTGGGCCGGCCGGCGGCCGGGGCGGGAGGCCGGGCGCCGGCGCGCCCCGGCCGCCCGGACATCGCGCCCGGCCACTCCTGAGTCCGGCCGGCGACCGTCAGGCGCGGTGGGCGCCCCTGCGCGGCGGCCGCCCGGACATCGCGCCCGGCCACTCCTGAGTCCGGCCGGCGACCGTCAGGCGCGGTGGGCGCCCCTGCGCGACACCAGCGGGACCAGGGCGAGCACCAGGCCCGCCACGGCGACGCCGGTGACGAGGTTGACGCCGGGGTGGAACTGGGTGAAGCTCCCGCCGCCCGCCGGGGCGTCGGCGGTGACGAGGGCGGTCACCAGGGCCAGGATCAGCGCGGCGCCGACCTGGCCCGAGGTCTGCACCAGGCCGGAGGCCAGGCCCTGCTCGTCGTCGGCGATGCCGTCGGTGGCCTGGGCCATGATCGCGCTGAAGCCGAAGGCGAAGCCGCCGCCCAGCAGCAGCATCGTCGGCAGGGTGGTGACCAGGTAGTGCGGGGCGGACCCCGCGGTGAGCAGGAACCAGCCGTAGCCGAGGCTCAGCGAGAGCATCGAGCCGGCGATGAGCGGGGCCGTGCCGTACCGCGTGACGAGCCGCCCCACGAACGGCGAGCCGACGGCCACCAGCAGGCCGGCCGGCAGCAGGGCCAGGGCCATCCGCAGCGGCGACCAGTGCAGGACGTTCTGCAGGTACAGCGTCATCATGAACTGGAAGCTCAGGTACGAGCCGAAGAGCGCCACCAGGCCGAGGTTGGCCCGCACGACGGCGCCCACGCGCAGGATGCCGAGCCGGATCAGCGGGTGCCGAACCCGCCGCTCGACCGCCACGAAGCCGGCCAGCAGGGCCACCGCCGCGAAGGCGAACGCCAGCGTGAGCGGGTCGAGCCAGCCGCGGGCGGGGGCCGAGACCACCGTGTACACCGCCAGGAGCATGCCGCCGACCAGCGTCGCGGCGCCGGCCAGGTCGTGCCCGCCCTCGGCGGCCGGGCGGTCGCGCGGGATGAGCGCGATGCCGGCGGCCAGGGCGGCGATCGCCACCGGGACCGGGGTGAGGAACGTCAGGCGCCAGCCGAAGCTGGTGAGCAGGCCGCCGAGGATGAGGCCGGAGGAGTACCCGCTGGCCCCGAAGACCGAGAAGACCGACAGCGCGCGGTTGCGGGCCGGGCCCTCGCGGAACGTGGTGGTCAGGATCGACAGGGCGGTCGGCGCGGTGAACGCCGCCGCGACGCCCTTCACGAACCGGGTCGCGACGAGCAGGCCGCCGTCGTCGACCAGCCCGCCGATGAGGGAGGCGACGGCGAAGACGCCGAGCGCGACCAGGAAGACGCGGCGCCGGCCCAGCAGGTCGGCGGTGCGCCCGCCGAGCAGGAGCAGGCCGCCGTAGCCCAGCACGTAGCCGTTGACGATCCACTGCAGCGACGTGGTGGACAGGCCGAGCTCGGCCCCGATCGAGGGCAGGGCCACGCCGACCATGGACGCGTCGAGGCCGTCGAGGAACATCACGCCACACAGCACCGCCAGCACGCCCCAGAGTCGTGGAGTCCAGACCCGCTCTGCCGCCCGTGGCGCCTTGGTGAGTGTCATAGTCACGCCGGGAGACACTAGATGCGTGTGCATTCAATGTCCATGCACTAGTTACCCGTACATTTAATGCAGATGCAATCGCTGTCCATGGGGAGTAGGATGCCGCCCGTGAGGTCCGAAGGAGCCCTGATCGAGCGCTGGCGCTCCCTGCTGACCAGTTACAACGAGGTCGCGGGGCACCTTGAGCGGGCCCTGCAGGAGCGGCACGGCCTGACGCTGAGCGAGTTCGAGATCCTCGACCGTCTCAGCGAGCAGGAGTGTGAGAAGCGACGCATGCAGGATCTCGCCGCGGACATGTACCTCAGCCAGAGCGCCCTGTCCCGCGCGGTCGCCCGGCTGGAGAAGCACGGGCTCGTCACCCGGGCCATGTGCGAGACCGACCGCCGCGGCGTCTACGTCCACCTCTCCCCCGAGGGCCTGAACCGCCGCACGGCCGCCCGCGAGACGCACCTGCGGGTCCTGGCCGAGCACCTGCAGCCCGCCTGACGGGCCCGGCGGCGCAACACGACCGCCCCGCCGCCGTGGATCAGGAACGCTCCGCCGCCGAACGGCTCGCGGGCGCGCCGCGCGAGCCCGCCCAGATCACCGCGGCGGCCACCGCAACGCAGGCCAGGGCGCCGAGCGCGAGCTCCGCCGGGCGGTGGACGATCCACTGTGGAATGTCGCGCACCGGCACCGCGACCGCGCCGGCGAAGGCGCCGAGCAGGCCCAGGTACGAGCCGGTCATGAAGCGCTGGTGGGTCCGCACGCGGCCGGTGAGCGCCGCCCACAGGCCGATGCTCAGGGTGACGAAGGTGAACGCCGACAGGCCGTGAATCCAGCTGAAGTGGCCGGGGTTCAGCGAGCGGATGGCGAAGGAGCTGAGGATCACGAAGTACATCGCGCCGACCCAGACCCGGCCGGCCATCCGGTGCGCACGGTCGCCGCGGGCCCGGCGCAGCAGGTTGTACGCGCCGAGCAGCAGCGCGACCGTGGCGGCCGCGGCGTGCAGCGGGATAACAACGTTATCTGCCATAACACTGTTATAGTCCTGGGCGTGGCGAACGTCAACACCGAGCTCACGGGGCGTCTGGTCGACGCGGCGGCGCGCATCCTCGTCGAGGACGGGCCGGGCGGGCTGTCGCTGCGCAAGGTCGCGGCGGCGGCCGGGGTGTCGACGATGCCGGTGTACACGCTCTTCGGCGACAAACAGGGCCTGCTCGACGCCATGCACCGGGAGGGCTTCCGCCGCCTCGGGGCCGCCCTGGCCGCGGCGCCGCGCACCGACGACGCGCTGGCCGACCTGGGGGCGCTCGGCCTGGCCTACCGCGACGCCGCGCTGGCCAGCCCGCACCTGTACGGCCTGATGTTCACCGGCGGCTTCGGCCACACGGAGGCGGCCGACGCGACGTACCGGCCCCTGGTGGCCGCGGTCGCCCGCTGCCAGGCCGCCGAGGTCTTCACCGGCGACGATCCGGAGCCGGTCGCGCTGCACCTGTGGGCCCTCGCCCACGGCCTGGTGAGCCTGGAGCTCGCCGGAAAGATCACCGGGGAGTCGTACGCCGAACAGCTCGGCTACGCGGGCCTGGCGTTCCTGCGCCGTTAGCCCGGGCGGCCGCCCCGGCGGCGATAGTAGGAGTGCACGGCGTCCTGGCCCGTGTAGTTGGGACCCGCCGTGGCGTCGGCGCCCAGGTACTCGTAGGGCAGCGTCACGTCGCCCCGGTCGTCGCGGCCGATCCGGCGGCGGCGCCCGTCGTAGCTGAACCCCGCCTCGCGCAGGTCCGTGGCCAGGCGCCGGCCGGCGGGGGCGCCGGCGGCCAGGCGTACCTCGGCCAGATCCAGGTCGGCGACCAGCCGGCCGCCGTCGGTCAGCCATCCGGCCGCGCGGGCCAGCAGGCCGAGCTTGTCGCCGACGTAGTGCAGGCCGTGAACGCTGGTGATGAGGTCGTAGCGCCGGGCGGGGACCCACTCGAGCACCGGCGCGACGGTCAGCCGCAGCCACGGCACGTCGGGGGCCGGGTCGAAGGCGTCGACGAGGTCGACGCCCTCGACCAGCACCCGGTCGGCCACGCCCGCCTCGTGCAGCCGGCCGGCCGCCTGGATCAGCGCGCGGCCGGAGCCGCAGCACAGGTCGAGCCAGGCGACCGTGTCCGGCGCGCCGGTGACGCGCAGCAGGGCGGCCAGCACGTCGACCGGGTTGAAGCCCAGCTCGCGCTCGTAGCTGTTGATCCCGGCGAGCTGCCGGTCGCGGTTCATCGCGGAGTTCGCCACCACTGCCGATCCGGCGAGGGCGTCGTCGTCGAGCAGAGGAGGCACCGCGACATGATCCCAGTTAATGCCGGTGGCGGGAACCCCCATGATCGTCGCCACCCTTGTCGTCGGCGCCGTGACCGCCGTGGTCGTCCCCGGCCGGGTCGTCCGCGCCGTGCCCGCCGCGGTCGTCGCCCGCCAGGTCGTCGGCGCCGTGCCCGCCACGGTCGTCGCCCGCCAGGTCGTCGGCGCCGTTGCCGCCACGGTCGTCGCCGGGCGGGTCGTCGGCGCCGTTGCCACCCCGGTTGCCGCCGTGATCGTCCACAGTGGGCATCGTCGTCGGCGAGTGCGTGCCGTGGTCGTCAGCGGACTGGCTCGCCGAGGGGGAGGCGGGCGGGCTCGCCGAGGCGGAAGCGGACGGGCTCGCCGTGGGGGAAGCGGACGGGCCGTGGGAGCCGCGGTCGTCGAGCACCACCTGGCCGGGGTTGTCGTCGTGGCGGCCGGGGCCGCTCGCCGCCAGGGCCGTCCCGCCGATCGCCAGGACGGCAGCGGTCGTGGTGCCGAGGATGATGAGTCTGCGCATGGTGCCGTACACCTTCCGTCGCGTGTTGCTTGTGCGACCAACGGTGCCGGGGCTTGCGTCAACGGGATCCTGGCGCACTCCTAACGATCCGTTAAGAACGATCGAGCGCTGCACGTAGCAGGGATTTCAGCGTCGAGGAGGAGAGCGAACCGCCTCAGTTATCAGCACTAGGCACAAGTTCCGCAAGAAGAATGCGGGCCCGGGGGTGCGCCAACACCCGCCGAGGCCCTTGATCCCGACCCTCCCAAGAAGGGCAAGGACCTATGCTCATCCTCCCCGACCCCATAGAAGCCGCGCACTGCGGGCCGTGTGCGCGGACAACCCGATCGTCGACCTGGCCGAGCAGGCGTTGCGCGCCTCGGCGACACCGCCGAGAGCGCCGCTGAGATGCTGCCGATGTGGCGGCACATCGACGGCCTGTCGCCCCGCGAGTGCCGCGCCGTCATCGCCCGGTTCGTGCCGGACGAGCCCGGGCCCACGCCGACCGCGGCCGCGAAGATACCCGCCGTCGCCAACGCCCTGCACGTGCCCGGCCGCTGCGTCACCCGGAGCAACGCCGTGGCGCTGCTCGAACTCACCGTCGTGCAGCTGAGCGCCGCCGAGCGGGCCGCGGTGCTCAAGGCGTTCCGCTCGAGGTGTTTCCTGGCACCGGCCGCCACATGGCACGCCGCCGGCCGTGCCCGGCGCACGGTGCGCCTGCGGCCGTCCGGCGGTATACGTCGACCTCACCGAGCACCCGGGCGAGGTCGCCACGTGCGGGCAGCACGACGGGACCGCGCAGTGACGGCCCAGGGCGCGCACCCGTCCTGATGCGACCAGACGCATGGCGGCCTGCCGACGCACGGCGGGCAGATCGGCGCTGACCTCGAACTGGGCAGCGGCATGGTGGTCGGGGTGTACCTGTCCCGTGCCGGCGACGGGCCGACCCGGGTGGACCTCCTGGAGCACGCCGACGAGGAGACGTCGCTCACCGGGCTGTCCATCGTCGAGGCGTCGATCCTGCGCGACCTGCTCGACGAGGCGCTCGGCACAGTGGCCCGAGAGGCGTGCCCGGCGTGCGCACAATGCGTACCCGGGCCCGCACTCGCGGACGATCGGCTGAGGTCGCTCCGGGTTTGGCTGCGCAACACTTCGGCGATGACCGACACTCCGCCCTCCGTCCCGTACGTCCCCGGCAGCACGGGAGCCATGCCCGCGCAGGGCTTCCCGCCCATGGCTCCGCCGATGGGGCGTCCGCCTGTCCCCGGGCCGAATCCGGGCGGGAAGGGCGGCGGCCGTGCGGTCATCTTCGGCGTGATCGGCCTGGTCGTGGGGCTGGCCATCGGCGGCTGTATCGGCGCGGCGGCCGCCTCGGGCACGAATAACAGCCCGGCCAGCTCCGTCGACGCTGCGAAACCTGCTGCAACCACTGTCTATGTCACAGTGACCGCCGCGGCGCCAACCACGGCCCCGGCGCCAACCACGGCCGCGGCGCCAACGCCCGCCGCGACAACCGCCGCCGCGCCGCCGCCGGCCGCACCGACGATCGACGACGGCACCTGGACGGTCGGCGAGGACTTCCCGGCCGGCACCTACAAGACCACCGGCGCCGGGGACAGCTGCTACTGGGCAATCTACAAGTCTGGCACGAACCAGAGCTTCGACTCCATGGTGGATAACCACCTCGGCGGCGGGAACCTGCGGGTGACCGTGAAGGCCGGCCAGGACTTCGAGACCAAGCGATGCGGGGTGTGGAGCAAGGTTGGGTGAACCGCGCACCCCGCCGAGCGGTCCCAGGAGCGCACAATAGACGGCCCGGCTCCCCGAGTGGGGCCGGGCCGCTTCCGTCGCGTGTGGCCGCGGTCAGCCGCGGTTGCTCCGCAACACGCGCACCGGGTCATTGCCGCGCAGGCCAATCGCCCGGCGGATCGCACGTAGCACCCATCCGCGACCTCGCCGTCAGCGCGAGGCGTCACAGTAGCCTCAGCACCACCTAACGATCCGTTAAGAGCTCCAGGGTCACCCGGGCGCCGGCGATGCTCATGCGGCCGCCGGTGGATTCCGCGGTACGGCGGGCGATGTCCAGGCCCAGGCCGGTCGAGCCGCCGCCGCTCGTGCCGCGCGCGGACGCCGCCGGGTCGATGCCCGGCCCCTCGTCCGCGACGACCAGCTCGGCGCCGCCGGGGACGGCGCGCAGCGTGACCGACAGGCCCACGCCCTCGTCGGTGTGCGCGAAGACGTTGCCCAGCAGGGCGTCCACGGCGGCGGCGAGGTCGGGCGCGGACGCCGCGACCGGCAGCGGGCCCGGGTCCAGCGCGGCGCGCACGGGCCGGGCCTGGTCCTCGGCGAGCACGGCCCAGAACGCAACCCGCTCGGCGACCACGGCGGCGGCGTCGCACGAGGGTGCGTCCCGCTCGCGGCGGGCGTCCTCGATGACCGCGGTGAGCGCGCGGTCCAGGGCCGCCACGTGCGCGAGCATCCGCGCCGCGTCGGCCGGGTCGGCGAGGCCCTCGGCGTCCAGGCGCAGCGCGGTCATCGGCGTGCGCATGCGGTGCGACAGGTCGGCCGCGGCCTCGCGCTCCTGGCGCAGCAGGTCGCGGATCCGCGCGGCGAGGCGGTTGAGGGCGGTCGCGACCGCGCGCACCTCCGGCGGACCGTCGCCGGGCCGGGCGCGGCGCTCGAGGTCCCCGGCGGACAGCCCCTCGGAGACCGCGGCCAGGTCCCGGATCGGCCGGACCACGGCGACCGCGAGCCGGTCGGCGACGGCCAGGCCGAGCAGCAGCAGGCCGGCCCCGACGACCGCGAGCACCAGCCAGGACCGGCTCACGCCGCGGCGCAGGTCCCGTTCGGGCACGAACGAGCGCACGACCGCAGTGCCGCCCGGCAGCCCCTGCACCGCCACCACGATCTCCCGGCCGCCCGGGTGGGCCACGGTGAAGCTGCCCCCCTGGGCGGCCAGGCGCACCGCGGGCGTCGGCGCGACCGCGGCCCCGACCGCGCTGCCGTCGGGCAGGAACACGGTCACCGGGTGCGCATCGTCCACATTGGCCTGTTCGACGCTGAGCCGCAGCGACCGGGGGTCGGCGGTGCCGACGAGCACGCCGAGCGCCTGCGCCTGGGTCTTCGCGGCGCCGACCGCGCGGTCCTCGGCGGCGGCCCGCAGCAGCAGGGCCAGCGGCACCAGGAACGCCACGAGCACCAGCACCATGGCCGCGCTGACCAGCAGCGCGAGCCGCCGCCTCACGGGGTGGCCCCGAAGCGGACGCCGACGCGGCGCACGGTGTGGATGCGGCGCGGCTCCTGCGCGGTCTCGCCGAGCTTGCGGCGCAGCCACGACAGGTGCACGTCGACGGTCTTGTCGGCCGCCGTGTACGGCACCTGCCACACCTCGGTGAGCAGTTCCCGCTTCGACACGACCTCCCCGGCCCGGCCCACGAGGAAGTACAGCAGGTCGAACTCCCGCGGGGTCAGGTCGAGCGCGGCGCCCTCCAGCGTGGCGGTGCGCGAGCGCGGGTCGACCCGCACCCCGTCGGCCTCGACCGCGGGGTCGCGCTCCTCGGCGGGCCTGGTGGTGCGGCGCAGCACCGCGCGGATGCGGGCGTCGATCTGGTCGGCGCCGTAGGGCTTCACGACGTAGTCGTCGGCGCCGGCGTCGAGGGCCCGCACCATCTCGCCCTCGGTGCGCCGCGCGGTCGCCACGATCACCGGCACCTGGCTGATCGCCCGCAGCATCCGCAGCACCTCCCGGCCGTCGAGGTCGGGCAGGCCGAGATCCAGCAGTACCACGTCCGGCGCCTCCGCGACGACCAGCCTGAGCCCGTCCAGCGCCGTCCCGGCCGGCACCACGACGTGCCCGCGACCCGCCAGCGCGCGCACGATGCCGGTGCGGATCGTCGCGTCGTCCTCCACGATCAGCACCTTCGCCATATGGGGAGGTTAACCATTCGTTAGCGTTGCCCGGCGGAGACTATGGGGCATGAGGATGCGTTGGCCCCTGGCGGTGCTCGCGTGGCTGGCCACGGCGGCACTGGCCACGGCGGCCTCGATCGGCGCGGTGAACACGGTGCGGGCGGGCCTGTTCGGGCCGTCCGACCAGGCACTTCGCGAGTCGGAGGTGGAGGCGGATGTCTCACCTGTGCCGGCGGCATCGCCAACACCCCCGGCCTCCGCGTCTCCCGCCCCGGGTTCGGTGACGCCCACCGCCGCCACCCGCGCGCTGGCGACCGGCGGCGGCAGCCTCGTCGCCTCCTGTGCCGACGGCCAGGCGACCCTCGTGTCGTGGATCCCCGGGGCGGGCTTCGAGGCCGACCACGTGGTCCGCGGGCCGGCGCCGGCGGCGTCGCTGCGCTTCAAGGCGCGCTCGGGCGGCGGGCAGTACCGTGCGCAGGTCACGTGCGTCTCCGGCGAGCCCACGCTGACCGTCGGCGGGGACGACGACTGACAGGGGTGGGGCGGGCGTTGTACGCTTGCCCGCGATGCTGACCTACGAACGCAGATCGGGGGTCCCGTCCGTCGAAGTGGCGTGCTGATGCACACCTTCGACGCCGACGGCGTAGACCGCCTTCTCCTGTGGCTGCGGACGCGCGAGTTCGCCGTGCCGCCGCCGATGATCGAACACGCCGCCGCGCGCCGGGCCGCCGGGGACTGGGGCGGGGCGTGTGCCGCCGCCCGGGTCGACGTCGACCTCAACCTGCGGCGGCTGGCCCGGGACCGCGGGGGCGACCTCGCCGGACGGGTACGGGCCGACCTCAGACACCTCGCACCCGACCTGTTGCGCTGGCACATGCCGCGCATCGCCCCGGACGGGCTGCTGCGCCCGGGGCTGACCGTGGCGCTCGCCCGGTACGGGCCCCGGGACGGCCCCCGGGACGGCCCCCGGGACGGCCCCCGGGACGGGCCCGCCCTCCACCTCGTCGCGCGGACGCCGCCCGCCTGGGCCGCGGCCGGGCAGCGGATCAGCCTCGCGCTGTGGGAGGGGCGCCCGTCCGGGCCGCACCCGCACCCCCGGCCCGACCGGCATTTCCGGCTCGACCTGCACCGGCACCTGTGGGACGCGCGCCGCGCGGGCGAGCTCGCCGAGCGCCTCGGCGGACCGGCCCGCTGGGCGGCCGAGGCGGCCGTCCTGCGCGCCACCGAGCCCGCGCCCGGCGACGGCGTGCTGGTGCGGCTCGGCGGCGGGCGGTGGCTGCGGCTGCGCCGGGACGGGGTCACCGAGCCGGCCCGGCGGCGCGATGCCCGGCTGCCCGTGCTGCCCCACGCGGCCACGTGGGTGCCGCCCGACCTCGAGCTGCTGCGGGCCGGCCTGATCGACGCGGCGGCGCTGCACCCGCTCGTCGCCGCCGCGCTGTCGCCCGGGGCCACGGCCACGCCGGCAACGGCGGTGCCCGCGGACGGGGAGCGGATCGTCGAGTGCCGGGGTGAACGGCACCGGCTCGGGTTCGTCGGCGGGGTCCTCGTCGCCCTCGACCACGGGCCGGAGCAGCTGCGGCGGGAGGAGCTGCTCGTCGCGCTCGGCGGGCCGCCGCTGCCCTGCCTGCAGGCGATCGACGCGGCGCACCGCCGGCCGGCGTGCCTCGACGACGTCACCGCGCGGCTCGCGCTCGGCGACGCCGACGCGGCGCTCGCCGCGGTCG
>NZ_BAAARV010000141.1:0-80545 GCF_039532525.1 Dactylosporangium salmoneum | reverse complement strand
GCGGCCCGACGCGGCCCGACGCGGCCCGACGCGGCCCGACGCGGCCCGACGCGGCCCGACGCGGCGGCCGGGGCTCAGTGCGCGATCAGGTGGCGGTCCGTGCGGCGCCACTGCAGCGCGACCACCATCTCGGCCGTGCCGAGGACCAGCGCGGTGATACCGGTCAGCAGCACCAGGGCCTGCACCGAGGGCTCGGGCCACAGCAGGAACACCATGCCCACCAGGATCGACGCGGCGGCCAGGCCGAAGAGCGCGAGCCTCGCCCGGCCCCGAGCCAGCAGCCCCACCAGCAGCGCGGCGAACCCGCTGAGCAGCCAGGCCAGGCCGATGATGACCGACAGCGCGATGATCCCCTGGGCGCTGTCGCGCAGGCAGGTCACGCCGACCACGATCAGGATCACGCCGAGCGCGCCGTCGAGGATCTGCTGCGTCAGGCCCTGCTTGCGGTCCAGCGCGCCGACCAGGCGCATCAGGCCGATGACCAGGAGCCAGGCGCCGGCCAGCACGCCGAGCAGGCGCAGGGTGGCGTCGGGCTGGACGACCACGGCGATGCCGAAGGCGAGGGTCACCGCGCCCATGGTGAACAGCTGCCAGAACGGAGCGGTCTGGTCGTTCTTCACGATGCCGATACCTTTCGCCAGTTCTTGATGACCGCCGCCACCGGCGGGGCCAGGAACACACCGATCAGGCCGCCGAGCGCGGCGCCGAGCACCGTCACGCCGAGCACGACCACGGGGTGCAGGCCCAGCGCGCGGCCGAAGACGGTCGGGCGCAGGATGCCCTCGAGGATGTTCTGGGTGATCAGGACGATGACCAGCATCCACACGGCGGCGGGCACCCCGCCCGAGCCGAGGGCGACCACGACCGCGAACGCCGCCGAGAGCCACGCGCCGAGGTACGGCACATAGGCGGCCACGAACGTCAGCACGAAGATGGTGCCCGCCATCGGCAGCCCGAGCAGCAGCGCGCCGATCGTGATGACGGCCGCGTCCACCAGCGCGATGAGCGTCGTGCCGAGCATGTAGCGGCGGAACTGATACGCCGCCGAGCTGGCCAGCCGCCGCATCCGGCCCGGCGGCAGCGGCAGCCACGCCTCGAGCGCGTCGAAGCAGCGGGGGCCGTCGCGGAAGGCGTAGAAGAGCAGGTAGCCGCCGATGAGCACGCCGACGGCGAGCTGCGCGACGACGACCGCGCCGGTGGCGACGGCCGAGCCGATGCCGGTGAGCACCGCGTGCCAGGGCGGCCACTGGCGCAGGGCCTGCACCGGGTCGGCGCCCAGCGCGTGGTGCAGCCGTTGCCCCGCGCGCTCGGCGGCGGGCAGCCAGTGCGGCGCCTCAGCGGCGACCGCGGCCGCGAACAGCAGCGCGAGCGCCAGCAGGCCGAGCGGCACGGCAAGGGCCCCGGCCAGGGCCGCCACCCCGGCCGGGACCCCGCGGCGGCGAAGGCGGTCGACGGCGGGTTGCAGGGTCGCACCGACGACGGCCATCACCAGCAGGGGCAGAAAGAGCGGGAGCAGTACGCCCACGGCGATCACCAGCGCGGCCGCGCCGATGATCGCGCCCGCGGCCGACCAGCCCAGCCGCCCGGCCCGCCCCAGGAGGCGGCTGCCGTCAGGCACGTGCCCGTCCGGCGGCCGCGCTGCCGTTCGCGCCCACCTGGGATGCGGTTCCCAGCAGGGCCGCCTTCGCCCGGGTGTACTCGGCCTCGGTCAGCACCCCGCGCTCCTTGAGATCGGCGAGCTTGGCGACCTCATCGGCGGTGCTGGACGCCGGCGTGGTGTCGCGGGCCTGCTCGCGCACGTAGTCGCGGAACTGTGCCTCGCGCCGCTGGGCGTACTCGGCCGAGCGGGCGTTCATCGACTTGCCCCGCGCGATCAGGTACACCAGTGCCCCGAGCCACGGGAACACAATGAGGAAGACTGTCCACCCCGCCTTGGCCCAGCCGTTGAGGGAATGGTCGCGGAACACGTCCGTGAGGATGCTGACCATCAGCCAGATCCAGGCGAACACGACCATGAACCACAGCGTTGACAGCACAACGTCACCGAACGAGAAGTCCATTGTCTGCCTCCCGACTCACGCCACCGCAAGTGGCACCCGCCCGGGGCCGGGTGACCCCGACGAATCCAGCGTGTGGTCGTGGCCCACCACCCGGCATCGCCCCTTCCGGGCGAGGGGGCGGTAAAGTCGGGCCACATGCGACGACCGCCGATGTCTGGGCTTCTGGCGCTCGGGGCGACCGTGCCCGGCTCGGTCGTCGCCCTGGCCGGGGCCGAGGTCGCGCCCGCGGCGGCCGCGCTGCTGTTCGGCGCGGCGATCGTCGGGGCCGCGTTCCTGCTCGCCTGGGCGGCCGAGGCGGCGCAGGTGGACGTGTCGGCCGGGCTGGCGGTCGCGGTGCTGGCGCTGATCGCGGTGCTGCCGGAGTACTCGGTGGACTTCGTGTTCACCTGGCGGGGTGGGACGGCCGCGCAGCAGTACGGCTCGGCCTGCGCGGCGCCGGGCGACGCCGTCCCGGCCTGCTCGCTGGCCCTGGCCAACATGACGGGGGCGAACCGCATCCTCGTGGGCGTCGGCTGGGTCCTCGTCGTGCTCATCGCGTGGCGGCGCTCGAAGGAGCGCGGGATCCGGCTGGGGCGGGCGGATGCCGTACCGCTGGCGTTCCTGACCATCGCGTCGCTCTACTGCCTGCTGCTGCCGCTCAAGCGGACCCTGACGCTGTGGGACACGGCCGTGCTGGTCGCGGTGTTCGTCGCCTACAGCTGGCGGGTGTCGCGGGCCCCGGCCGGCGAGCCCGACCTCATCGGCCCGTCCGCATGGGTCGGCGGGCTGGCGAAGGTCCCGCGGCGGCTCTCGGTGATCGCGCTGTTCCTGGCGGCGGCCGCGGTGATCGTGCTGGCGGCCGAGCCGTTCGCGCAGGGCCTGGTGGACACCGGCGGGCAGCTCGGCATCAGCCGCTTCCTGCTGGTGCAGTGGGTGGCGCCGCTGGCCTCGGAAGCGCCGGAGCTGCTCGTGGCCGGCCTCTACGCGTGGCGGCTGCACACCACGGAGGCGCTGGGCGCGCTGGTGTCGTCGAAGGTGAACCAGTGGACGCTGCTGGTCGGCACGCTGCCGGTGGTCTTCGCCGCGTCCAGCCGGGGCTGGTCCGGCCTGCCGATCGCCATGGCCCAGCGCGCGGAGCTGCTGCTGACCGCGGCCCAGTCGCTGCTGGCGATCGCGTTGCTGCTGTCGCTGTCGCTGAGCCTGCGCTCGGCGCTGCTGCTGGCCGGGCTCTTCCTGGTGCAGTTCACGCTGGGCGCGACGGTCCCCGCCGGCTGGCACGAGCGCGAGCTGATCGGGCTGTCCGTGGTCTATCTGGCGCTCGCGGTGGTCGCGCTGGTACGCAACCGGGCCAGCCTGCTGCCCATGCTCCGCGACGGCCTCAGCACCCCGCACGCCGACCTGGGCGACGACATGCACTGCACCACGACCGGTGGTGGGCGGCTCCGCCTGCGGGAGCGACTGAGGGCCAAGATCCACGTCTAGTTGTGTTCGATTTCAATCGAACTCTTTGATTATCGATAGAAGTCGCGTACCGTCCTGCCACACCCCAAGGACGGTGCCATCCATGCGCATGATTGCCCGCGCCGGCCAGACCCTGCTCCTGGGTGTGCCCACCGCACTCGGCACCGCCTGCCAGCTGCCCAGCGCTGTGGGCCTGCAACGGGGTCGGGGGCCGGGAGTGGGTGCGGTAGGCGAACGGCTCGCTGCGCAATCCGCAGTCGGGGCGCTGCCTGGACGACCCGTCCGGGGTGACCACCAACGGCACCCGCATCCAGATCTGGGACTGCAACGGCGCCAACGCCCAGGTGTGGCGCTGGAACGTGTAACCGCTGGACTCCGCGCCGCCCGGGACCGCCAACCCCGGGCGGCGCGGCCTTTCGCCTAATCCTTGGCGGCGGACGCGACGAGGCGGGCGCCGAGCTGCATCACCCGCTCCCGGCCGAGCGCCGCGGCCAGGAATGCCCAGAGGGAGCACACGAGCAGGGCGAACTCCGGGAAGTACGAGAGCACCCGCACGATCTTGTGCAGCCCCGGCCACCAGCCGCCCACCGGTCGCCCGTACGAGCAGCCGTGGTGATCCGGCAGCGAGCACACCTCGCGCAGATCGACCGGCTGGCCGGCGTCGGCGGGGCCGACCACCGAGTGGCCCAGCACGATGTCGACGGCCCGGCCGTCCTCCGTGGCCACGGTCACCCGGCAACGCCACCAGTAGCCGAACCCGTCTCCGCTGACCGGGCCGGCGCGCGTGCAGCCCTGCACCGTCCCGGTCGCCTTGGTCTGCGGCGTGCTCGCCCGCCACGCCGCATTGCCCTTGTACAGGTTGAGCACTGTGGCGACGGCCAGCCAGACGACGACCACGGCGGTCAGGTACACCAGTCCGGTCAGTGCGGCGCGGACCCGCGGCCGGAGCTCGGCAGCCCACGAGGGCGGGCCGTCGCCGGCCGCGCCCTCGTTCGGTTGTGCAGGCCGATCGGTCATTCAAATACCCCGCCCATCACTGGGAACAACATTCGCTGCGGGAACGCCCAGCCGTTGTCGAGACCCTCGTTGATCTCCGAAATCCCGGCGGGTATGAAGGCACCGGTGACCATCGCGTAATGCAGATCCTTCGAACCCAGGCCTTGGCCGACATTACGGGCGACGGACTTCGTCACAGACCAGGCCGCCTTGGCCGCCGACCCGTCCGTGCCGGCCATCAGCGCCTTCGTGTAGTCCGCCTTGAGACCGTTGACGCTGCCTCGCACGAACTGGCCGACGCTCCCGGCCTCCTTGAGTTTGATCGCGTCTTTCGTGCCTTGCCACAGTTCGCTGACCGCTGCGCGGCCGCCCTTCGCCGCACCCTTCGCGAGGGGCCCGGCGATGGCGTCCTTGATGTTCGCCGTGGCGATCCCCTTCACCATGCCCTTGGCCACGGGGCCGGCCGCACCGGCGAGCGCGCCCAAGGCGGTGCCGACGACCAGGTCTCTGGCGAAGTCGCCCCAGCCGTAGCCTTCACCCTTGCTCATCTCCAGACCGCCCGAGACCGCGCTCTCCACGAGGCCGCCCAGCGCACCGCAGAGGACCGCACCGCCGCCGCCGGTCAGTGCCGTGCAGCCGACGCCCACCACGATACCGGCAATCAGCCCGACCGCCTCGCTGTGCCGCTGCGCGAACGCGAGGCTCGCGTCGTAGGCCTGCTTGGTGCGGCAGATCATGTCGAAGGTGCCGCACTTGGTCTTCTTCTTGGGCTTCTCCGTGGTGTTCTTGGGCTCCTTGGGCTTCTTCGGCGGCGCCTGCCAGCCGTTCTCCGGCTTGTTGGTGGCGTTGGGCGTCGCCTCGTCGGAGCGGTCGTAGTTGCCGGGGCCGCAGTCGTAGTGCGCGCACGGGGTCTGCTCGTCGTAGGCGTCCGTGCCGCTCGGGTCGGCACGGTTGATCGGGTCGTCGCCGGCGTACGTGTACCCGCCGAGCTGGTTCGGGTCGGCGGTGTCGAGCACCGGGTCGGCGCTGATGAACCGGCCGTCGACCGGGTCGTAATGTCGTGCGCCGAGGATCGTCAGCCCGGTCGAGGCGTCGGTCTGCTTGCCGAGGAACCCGTGCGCGTCCGGCCACTGCGCCGGCGCGGTGCCGCGCGCCGCGCCGAACGGGGTGAACAGCCGCCACACCGGGTTCTGCCCGTTGTGGTCCAGCGACATGGTCGCCGTGCCGACCTTGTCGCTGACGAGGTAGGAGTACTGGGCCGCGGTCGTGCCGGTGCGCACGGCCTGGGTCCCGTCCGGCCCCGTGTAGTAGCGCTTGCCGCTCACGACCGTCGTGTCGGTGTTGAGCGTCAGCTCCTCGCCCGGCAGGAACAGCGTGGCCGTCTTGGTGCTGACGTCGCGCTGGAGCAGCACGTTGCCGTTCGCGTCGTACACGTAGCTGGCGTTCACCGTCGAGCCGGTGCGCACCGCGCTGAGCTTGCCCTCCGGGTCCCAGCTGAACGTCTGGTTGCCCAGCTGCGGGGTGTTGCGGGTGGTGCTGTTGCCCAGCGCGTCGTACTGGAAGGACCGGGTGGACGTGCCGGCCGGGCCCGTGGTCGTCGCCGACTGCAGGGTGTGCGGCTGGCTGGTGCCGGTCGGGTAGACGTACGTGGTCTTGGTGTCCGCGCTCTGCCCGGCCAGGGCGTGCTGCACCTCGGCCGTGCGGTCGCCCACGCTGTTGTAGGTCCAGCTGGTCCAGTACGGGCTGATCCCGCCGACGGTCGCGTTGCTGCCACCGGTCGACAGATCGCTGGCGCAGCTGTCGTTCGCCGTCCACGCCGTGGTGAGCCGGCCCAGCAGGTCGTACCGGAAGCACTGCGTCTCACTCGTGGTGGCCGAGTTGCGCGCATCGACCGCCTTGAGGATCTTGCCGGCCGCGTTGTAGGTATACGTCACGTCGTTGATCCGGGAGGTGCCGGTCCCGCTGCGGTCGACGTACGTGTTGACCAGCCGGCCGCTGTGCTCGTCGTAGACGTTCGTGGTCCACGCGGTGTTCGTGGTGCCGAAGCCGAGCTTCGTCTGCGAGACCTGCCCGTACGGCGTGTAGATCGTGGAGTCGATGTAGTCGCCGAGCGAGCTGCCCACGCCGGACACCGAGTCCAGCGCGGTGTACGTCGTGTTGACCGTCTCCTTCGGCAGGCCGCCGGCCAGCGGGTAGTTCGTCTTCAGCAGCAGGCCGGCCGTCTGGCTGTACTCGTTGCTGAAGGTGTACGTCCCCGCCAGGCCGCCGTTGCCCGGCGCCGCCGGGATCGTCACCGTCTGGCCGAGCTGCTTGCCCCAGGCGTCGTAGCCGGAGATGGTGGTGACGTATGCCCAGCCGCCGTCATAGCGGGTCGCGGAGGCCAGCTGACCGATGCCGTTGCTGATCGTCGTCGAGTCGTAGGTCCACGTGGAGCGCGGCGAGCCGGTGCCGGTGCCGTCGTACTCGCCGGTCCGGCGGCCCAGCGCGTCGTACGTGAAGCTCAGCGTGTGGTTGAGCTGGTCGGTCGACGAGGTGAGGTTGCCGGTGGCGTCGTACTTCAGCGTCGACGTCCCGGTGTCCGGGTCGGCCTTCGTGATCACCCGGCCCTGCAGGTCGAACGTGCTCTTCCAGACGCTGCCCCGCTCGTCCGTGGTGGTGTCGGCGTTACCGCGCCGGTCGTAGTGGTAGCTGATGTGGACCGGGCTGCCGCCGCTGACGACCGAGCCGCTGACCGACGGCTGGCTGGTGTAGCTCAGCAGCTGTACCTGCCGGCCCAGCGCGTCGACGATGCTCGTCGACGGGGTGCCGCCCTGCGGCGGGATGGTTGTGGTGCGGTCACCGCCGTAGATGGTCTGGGTCTGCCACTTCTGGACGCCCTTGGACTGCGAGACGGCCAGCGTCCGGCGGCCCATGCCGTCGTAGACGAACACGTCCTGGTTGGGGATCTGGTTGTCATGGCCGACCATGTCCAGCATCGTCGTGCTGGGCGCGGACGAGGCGTCGTAGTAGCTGTTGTTGGACTTCACCGTCCAGCCGTGGCTGTCGTAGAACGTGTCCGTCACCAGCCGGCCGCCTGACGGGCTCGGCGACTGTTTCTGCCGGCTGCGGGCCAGGGCGTCGAAGAGCTCCACCTCGGTGCGGTAGGAGCCGTCGTCGTTGATGGTCGACGTGCTGGCGGTGGACGGCACCGTCTGCGACACCGTATAGGCGAACTTGATGTTCGCGCCCTGGTTCAGCGCACGACCCGGTAGCCACACCCCGGTCAGCCGGCCGAGCGCGTCGTAGGTCTTGGTCGTGGTCTGCTGGTTCGCGTCGGTCTGGGCGATCTCGTCGCCGTGCGTCGGCTCGAGTGTGGTCTTCGCGGTGTGCCCGGCCGCGTCGACGACCGAGGTCTGCGACGTGTGCCCGTTCGTCATCGTGTACGCCGTGGTCGAGCTGTAGCCGCGGGCGTCATACGACTTGGTGATCCGGCCGTAGCCGTCGTAGAGCGACTTCTTGGTGGTGACGTACGCGAACACGCCGTCCGTTTCGGTCCCGACCTGGGCCACGCTCACGTTGCCGGTGGTCGGCGCGGGGGCCGGCCACGTCGTGGTGAAGTCGTCCGTGTCATAGAAGTTGCGCACGCTCGACACCACGTCGGCGGGCCGGCTCACCGAGGCGGGCGCGGTCAGCCCGTTGACGCCGCTGCCGCCGCACGGCAGGGCGAACTCCTCCTTCTGCGCCACGAGGCTGACCATGTAGGCGGCGGTGTTCGCCGGCGCGTACGTGGTGACCTGACAACTGGCCTGGCTGGGATCGGTGACGTCGCCGTAGTCGTACTCGACCGTCTCCAGGCCGGTGCTCGTGTCGTAGGTCGTGTCGGTCCGGGTGGTCCGCCAGGTCGGCGTCGCCGACGACGTGATGGCCACGGTGTTCTTGACCGAGACCGCGCGGGACATCGTGGCGGTGAGGTCGCCGACCGAGGCCGGCCGGGTCCGGGTCGCGAGCGCAGGGCTCACCCAGTAGTCGGTCACCGTGCTGTGGTCGACGGTCCCGCCGTCGGCCGTGTACGTCAGGGACTGCCGGATGGAGCCGGCCAGCTCGTTCGTGTCGGGCACGCTGGCGGCCGCCCCCGGGACGGGCACCGCCGCGGACAGCGACACGGTCGCGGTGCGCCGGCCGTTGTTGGGCAGCTTGTCGCCGTCCATGCCGCGGTAGTAGATCTCCTCGCCGAGCGTCACCGGGTCGGTGCCGCCGCCCTTGCGGGTCAGGACGCGGCCGAATCCGCGCCACTGCCCGTACGTGCGGTTCTTGTCCTTGACCAGTTCGCCGTCGTCGTAGTGCCAGGCAGCGCCGCCGAGATACTCGTAGCTGGTGACCGACGGCGTGCTCTTGCCGGTCGGGTCCTGGTCCGTGACCTGGGTGACGACGTACTTGTGGAACCAGTCCAGCTGCGGGTCCTTGTACCCGTCGCGGGTCCAGTACACCGGATAGCACAGGCTCGTGTTCGTGGTGACGTCCTGGTTGACCGGCGCGGTGCACTCGGTGCGATAGCCGACGCCGATGGTCTCGCCGGTCTCGGTGGTGATCGCGGAGATGCGCGGGTGGTTCATGGCCGGCGCGGCGTCGATGCCGTCGGCCCGGTTGGGCAGCTTGGTCAGGTCGAAGCTGACCGGGGGCAGCGTGATCGCGGTGGCGCCGGTGCCGCCGGTGTGCTGGATCGACGACAGCCACATCGCGGGCGTCGTGCCGTCGCCGGGGTCGGGGAACGACTGGGTCAGCGCGTAGGAGTCGACGTCGGTGTAGCCGACGCCGTTGTAGATCTGGGTCGTGATGGTGTTGGTGCGCAGGCGGGTCCAGAAGGTCGGCGCATGGTTGTTGCACGTCGCGCCGGCGTTGCAGTTGAGGTCGTAGGGCGTGTCCGGCCACTTGGTCGGGGCACTGCCGATGTTGCCGGGCGCGCACGCCGTGGCCGACTCGGTGCACCGCTCGGTCTGCGCGAAGCGCACCCGCGCCGGGGCCTGGTTCGCGTACGGGTTCGGGTCGCGCAGGCCGTAGTCGACGTGGTCGAGGTAGCCGCCCCGCACGTACTTGACGCCGGTCGTGCCCTTGTTGGCGCCGTAGTAGTTGATCTCCTGCTGGTAGTAGTAGGCCAGGGCGTTGTGGCGCGGATCCACGACGTAGTCGAGGTTCCACTTCCAGCCCATGTCGCAGCCGGAGGAGGCGAACCCGGCGCTGCTGAAGCAGGGTTCGCCGGAGTGCGCGCTGTAGACCCGCTCGGTGTACGTCGAGTTCGTGGCCGGGTTGCCCGACGCGTACCCGGGCAGCTTGTTCAGCCCGAAGAAGTACTGCACGCCGTCCTGGGTGGTGATCTTCCAGTACTCACCGCCGTGCGCGCCGTTGTCGGCCCCGGTGAGCAGCTCCACCTTGGCGCCGTTGTCGTTGGCCATCTTCCACTTGGTGGGCAGGCTCGCGTCGTAGACCAGCTCGCCGGAGCCGGCGCCGAACGCCACCCGCACGATCGGCCCCGACCAGCACATGTCCGGCACCTTGGGCGCGGTGCCCGCCGGGTCGTCGGTGCACGAGCGGTACGAGCGCTCGACCGAACCCGGCGCGTAGCTCCAGCCGTCGCCGAACCCGGAGGACTGGTTGTTGGTGGCGACCTGCTCGCCGTCGACCGACTGCGACGAGTACGACAGGGCGACGCCCGGCGTCAGGTCACCAGCGACCGGCGGGACGTCGATGGGGTACGTGTAGCCGAAGTCGCCGTTGCTGCCGCCGGCGGTCCAGTTGCCGGACGGCTTCAGCGCCGTGGCGGTGTAGTCGCCCGTCGTGCCCGCCGGCGCCGCCGCGAGCGCGAACACCGTGGCGGAGCCTTCCTTGACGCTGATCGTCGCCGACAATGCGCCGGAAGCCTTGTCCCGGCTGGTGGCCAGCGGTGTCTGGGCCTGGCAGGACAGGTTCTTGGGGCTGGTCGCGGCGCACGCTGGCAGGGCCACCAGCCGCAGCCGCTGAGCCCAGTCACCGCCGTAGAGCCCGGCGATGCCCGAGGGATCGACCGCGACGCGGACCGGTCCTTGGCCGGCCTGCGCGTCAGGCACCTTGGCCTGCAGGAGCAGCCCGTTGATGCCGGCGTCGCGCGCGGTGTCCCGATCGGCGAGGGCGATCTGCACGCGCGAGGGCGAGCCGGGCTCCGCGGCCACCGTGACCGGCATCGTCCCGGCCCGGACCGCCGTCGAGGCGTGCTTGGGATCCTGGGCCTCCGCCGCCCGGGACAGGTCGACCGTCGCCGTCCCCGCGGCCGGCCAGCGCACCGGCGCCGCCTGCCACTGCGGTCCCGGATCCGCATGGTGCACGGTGACCGGCTGGGCGGCCGTGCCGTGCACGCTGGACCACTGCTGCTGGGCCGGTGGGCGGCTCGGTGCCGGCCGGGAGTCGGCCAGGACGACCAGTGGCACGCCGATCAGGGCCGCCAGGAGCACTGCGATTCCGCCCCAAATCGGGCGAACACGAAAAGGCCAGCTTCTTCTTCTGCCGCTCATGCTGCAAACCCCCGTGAGAGCAATATGGCGGTGCGCACGCTACGCCGACATTCATCGATGTGGAAGTCTCGACAAACCCGGGTCGTGGCCGTATCGTCCGCCACGACATGAGACTACGGGGGATCATGATGGCCAATGCCATGGCTTTTTCACGCCATTCGTTAGCATCAACTATTCGGCGAGGAACTCTTTCGCTGCTCGTGGTGGCCGGCCTCACGGTGGCACCCACGACCGCCTCGGCCGCGCCGGCGCCGGCGAAAGCACCCCAGGCACCGACGACACCGGCGACACCGCCGCAGGCCGACGAGCGGGCCGCCGCCGCGGCGAAGGCCAGGCTCAGCAACCAGCCGGTGGAGCTCACGTCCGTCACGACGCCGACCGAGCGGACCGTCGTCAACCCCGACGGCACGCTGACCACCGAGCTGAACGCCCAGCCGGCACGCACCCGGCGGGCCGGCGCCTGGGTGCCGCTCGACGCCACCCTGCTTCGCAACGCCGACGGCAGCTACAGCCCGGCCGCCTCGGCGAACCCGCTGACCATCTCCGGCGGCGGCGCCGCGGCGCTGGCCAGCATGACCAGCGGCGACAGCCAGGTCGCGCTGTCCTGGCCGGGCGCGCTGCCCACGCCCGAGGTCTCCGGTGCGACCGCCACGTATCACGACGTGTTGCGCGGCGTGGACCTGGTGGTGACGGCGACCGAGCAGGGCGGCTTCTCGCACACCCTGGTCGTGCACGACGCGGCCGCGGCGGCCGACCCGGCACTGGCCAAGCTGCGCATGCCGGTGACCACGCGCCAGGCGACGGTGCGGCCGGACAGCGCCGGCGGGATCAGCGTGGTCGACAGCCACGGCCGGACGGTCTACACCGCACCGGCGCCGCAGCTGTGGGACTCCACCGCGCCGCTCACGTCGCTCGCCGCGGCCCCCGCGGCCCGCGACTCGGCCGGCGATCCGGCGGCGTCCAGCGCGCACGAGGCGGGCTACGCGGCCAAGCGCGGCAGCGTCGGCGTGCAGGTCTCGTCCGACGCCATCACGCTGACCCCGGCACCGGAGATCCTGCGCGGCACCGGCGTGCGCTACCCGGTCTACGTCGACCCGTCCTGGAACCCGAACTCGACGTCGAGCACCCGCAACGCCTGGACGTACGCCAACAGCTACTACGCGACGCAGTCGTACTTCAACAGCAGCGACTACGCCCGCGCCGGCTACACGGCTTTCGAGTCGCCGTACTACAAGGCCCGCTCGTGGTTCCAGTTCCCGATTCCGACGAACCTGTGGGGCGCCAGCATCATCACGGCCACGCTGCAGACGCATTCGGTATGGTCGGCCAACAACAGCGCATATTGGTTTGGCGTCTATCACACGTGCGGAATCAGCAGCGGCACCACCTGGAACAGTCAGCCCTGCACCGGCGGACGAATCGATCACCGGCAATTGCCCGGCAACTGGCGCAGTGACGGCAGCTACAACCCGATGGAGCACGACTTCGACGTCACCGGCGAGATCGCCGCCGCCGCCTCCGGGCGCTGGTCGGCCGACACCATCGGCCTGTTCAACGACACCGAGACCGACAAGTACGGCTGGCGCAAGTTCCAGAACAACCCGAGCATCGCGGTGACGTACAACTCGGTGCCCAACACGCCGGGCTCCGCGGCCACCAGCCCGGCGGTCCCGTGCTACACCGGCACCGGGACGCTCGGCCAGATCGGCAACACCGCCATCACGTTCTCGGCGAACATCAGCGATCCGGACGGCACCCAGACGCTGCTGGACGCGCAGTTCTCGATCCAGGACCTGACCGCCGGCACCACCCTGGCCTCGCCGACCGTGACGGTCAGCAACAACCACCTCGCCACGGTGACCCTCACCGCGAGCCAGTTCGTCGACGGCCACACCTACGGCTGGAACGTCAAGGCGACCGACGGCCGCGACACCAGCCCGGCCACGCCCACCTGCCAGTTCAAGGTGAACAAGCAGCAGCCGGCGTCACCGGGCGTCGCCTCCACCACCTACCCGGCCGACACCACCGGGCCGCCGATCGGCACGGCCGCGACGTTCACGTTCACGCCGCCGGCCGGCACCGACCAGCCGATCAGCTTCGTCTACAGCCTGAACACCGCGCCGCCGGCCACCATCCCCGGCCAGTACGGCCCGTTCCCGGGCGGCACGCTGGTCCAGGCGGCGACCACCGGCTCCACCAGCGTCTCGATCACGCCGCGGCATTTCGGGCCGAACATCCTCTACGTGTACGGCATCAACGGCGCCGGCAACGCCGGACCGGTCACCGCGTACCGCTTCACCACCAGCGCCCCGGCCCAGCCGGCCGTGTGGGGTGACTTCACCGGCGACGGCATCGCCGACCAGATCGCCGTCGGCACCGCCTTCCGGCCCGGCGCGTGGCTGTACCCGGGCACCGACAAGGCCGGCCATCTCGGCGCACCCGTCCAGATCGGCGCCGGCGGCACCGGCGGTGCCGGCAGCACGTCCAGCGCCACCGACTGGATCGGCGCGATCGGCAGCGCCACCGAGTTCACCGGCGACGGGGTGCAGGACCTGCTGGTCAAGCTCCCGGCCAGCGACTCCGACGGCAACGTGACGGTGCTGCCCGGAACCGGTGACGGCTCGGCGTTCGACGCGCTGCGACGCATCCGCGTCATGCTGCCGAAGGTCGACGGCAGCGCCGGCAACCAGACGGTCGACCAGGTGGTGGCCTCGCCGCTGCCCAGCGTGACCGGCTCGCCGCTGCCGGACCTCTACGTCGTGGTCGGCGACAACCTGTACCTGTACACGCCAGGCTTCCCGCCCGGCAACTTCGAGGAGCCGATCCTGATCTCCAGCGGGTGGACCGGCCGGACCATCGCGGCGGCGGTCAACGGCGCCAACCCGGCACTGTTCGCCCGGACCGATGCGACCGGCAAGCTGGAGCTCTACACCGGCAACATGGCGGCCGGCACGCCGGCGGGCACGACCGCCCCGGTCGTCTACGCCACCAGCGGCTTCGACGCGGCCTCGGCCCCGGTGCTCACCGGCGCCGACATCAACGCCGACGGCAAGCCCGACCTGTGGGCCGACACCCACGGCACCGCGCTCAACGCCCGCATCAACACCGGCAGCAACACGCTCGGCGCCGCGGTCGGCAACCCGATGGGCAACCAGGGGCTGCTCAAGTCGGGGGTCGCCGGGTTCTGCGCCGACAACTCGCACGGCGCCAACACGACCGGCAACACCACGTGGGGCTGGACCTGCAACGGCGGCCAGCTGTCGCAGTTCTGGACGATGCCGGGCGACGGCACGATCCGCATTGCCGGCAAGTGCCTGGACGTGACGAGCAGCGGGACCGCCAACGGCACGCTGACCTGGCTGTGGGACTGCAACGGCGGTGTCGCGCAACAGTGGAGGCCAGGGGCGAACAACTCGCTCATCAACCCCAACTCCAACCGCTGCCTCGACATGGCGATGCCGGCGGGCAACGGCTCGGCCCTGCGGATCGAGGACTGCACCGGCGCGCCGCAGCAGTCCTGGACGTTCACCGCGAGCGACCTCGGCCCGATCCGCTCGGCGTTCGCCGGGAAGTGCCTCGACAACAACAACGGCAACCTGGTCAGTGGCAACCCAATCCAGCTCTACGACTGCAACTTCGGGTACAACTCGCAGACGTGGCTCGTGCTCGGCGACGGGCAGCTCCAGATGGCCGACTTCTGCGTCGACGTCACCGGCGGCGGCACGGCCAACGGCACCCTGGTCCAGCTGTGGCAGTGCAACCACGGCGGCGCCCAGCAGTGGACGATCGGCCCGAACTTCGCGCTGATCAACCCGCAGTCCGGCAAGTGCCTGGACGTGCCGAACTCCAACACGGCCAACAGCACCCGCCTACAGATCTGGGAATGCAACGGCACCAACGCCCAGAAGTGGACCGTCCACTAAGTCGCTGGTGGTGAACGGTGGCCGTCACCGGCGTGGCGGCCACCGTTGACGCCGGGCACCTAGAACGGCGAGGTCGGGTTCTGGTGGTCGATCTGGCCCATCGCCTCCGCCGTCCACTGGCCATAGGTGGCGCTGTTCTGGCGGGCCTCCCGGCTCCACCGGCCGCCGCCGGCCAGGCCGCCGCCCAGCCAGGCCGGGCCGGCGACCGCGGCCATCACCCGCCGGCCGAACAGCGCGGCGGCCAGGCCGGCCTCGTCCGGGTCGAGATCCTCGGCCGTGGCCAGTGCCGCGTGCTCCGCGCGAAGTCGTCGCAGCAGCCGGGCGCCGGCCGGGCGGCGGCGGGGCACGAAGAACGCCGCCGCGGCCACGCCGGCCAGGACGACCGGGATCGCGGCCAGGGGCGGCAGGCCGGTGCGGGCCACCGCATAGGGCGGCAGCGTCAGCAGCACCAGCGGGAACGCGATCCGGGCCCACCAGGGGCGCAGCAGGCCGTCGCCCTCGAGGCGCTGGCGCAGGTCGGTGAGCTCCCGCCGTACTTTCGGCTGCAGCAGCACCTCGGCGGGCGCCACCGTGCCGAGCAGGCCGTTGAACAGGGCGCGCTCGAGGGAGCCCCCGGTCCGGTTCGCCCCGCCGGATCGCGTCAGGCGGCCCCGGCCGTCCGGGGTGACGAGCTTGCGGCGGTACAGCATGATGAACGCGACCCGCGTCGCGGCCCGGCCACCGCCGGCCACCTGGGCCACCTCGATCGGCGTCGGTGATTTTCCCCCGTCCATGTCTGCAGTATGCTGCCGCCGCGCCACCCCGGCGGTTCTGCCGTACTGTGCTCGCGTGACGGGTAGATGGCGGCTCACCAGCCAGCGGCTGTTCGCGCTCACCATCGGGGCGATGACCCTGCTCATCGCGATCGGTTCGTGGGCCGGGTGGGCGTCACTGGCCGATACCACGGCGGTGTCGGACCGGCTGCAGCAGCGCATCTCCCCCGCCGCCACGGCCGTGGTCGAGCTGGGCGCGGCGCTGCTGGACCAGGAGACGAGCGTCCGCGGCTACCTGCTCAGCCGGGAGCGGCAGTTCCTCGACCCGTACGACGCGGGCCAGGAGACCGAGCGGCGCAAGGCCGCCGAGCTGCGGCGGCTGCTGGCCGATGAGGCCGTCGCGCTGGCCGGGCTGGAGAAGGTCGAGGCGGCGGCGACGCAGTGGCGCAGCCGGTTCGCCGAGCCGCTCATCACCGCCGCCGACCCGCAGTCGCCGCTGGTCGTGCCGGGCAAGGCCGCCTTCGACGCGCTGCGGGCCGACCTCACCGGGCTGCGGCAGCAGGTCGACGTGGCCCGCGACTCCGGCCGCCAGGCGCTGGTCCACAGCCGGCAGCAGCGCGACACCATCTTCGTCGTCATCGTCGGCGGGCTGCTCGCCGGGCTGTTCGTCATCGCGCTGACGCTGCAGCGGGCCGTGCTGGGGCCGCTCGATCGGCTGCAGGGCGCGGTGCGGCGGGTCGCCGACGGGGACTTCGAGCACCGGGTGCCGGCCGGCGGGCCCAGCGACGTGGCCGCGCTGGCGGCCGACGTGGAGGCGATGCGCGAGCGGATCGTGGCGGCGCTGGCCGAGAGCCGCGCCCAGGAGGACAAGCTGCGGCGGTCCAACTCGGACCTGGAGCAGTTCGCCTACGTCGCCTCGCACGACCTGCAGGAGCCGCTGCGCAAGATCGCGTCCTTCTGCCAGATGCTGCAGCGGCGGTACTCCCCGCAGCTGGACGAGCGGGCCCAGCAGTACATCGCCTTCGCCGTCGACGGGGCGACCCGCATGCAGGCGCTCATCAACGACCTGCTGGCGTTCTCGCGGGTCGGGCGGGTCTACGACAACGTCACCGAGGTCGACCTGGCCGCCACCCTGCGCCGGGTGCGCTCCGACCTCGCGCCGCGGCTGGAGGACACGAAGGCCGAGATCGAGTGCCCGGAGCTGCCGGTGGTGCACGGCGACCCGACCCTGCTGGCGATGCTCTGGCAGAACCTGATCAGCAACGCGGTGAAGTTCCGCCGCCCGGACGCCGACCCGCGCATCGAGATCGCCGCCGAGCCCGACGGGGCGATGTGGCAGTTCGCCGTGCAGGACAACGGGATCGGCATCGAGCCGCAGTTCGAGGACAAGATCTTCGTGATCTTCCAGCGGCTGCACCCGCGCGACGTGTACCCGGGCACGGGCATCGGGCTGGCCATCTGCAAGCGCATCGTCGAGCACCACGGCGGGCGGATCTGGCTCGACCCGCAGTACACCTCCGGGGCCCGGCTCTGCTTCACCCTCCCCGCGGCGCCCTGACGCGGTCCGCGGTCACAGCTCGCCCAGCGCGGAGTCGCTGAGGTCCAGGGCGCGTTGCCGCCGGCGGCGGGTGGCGTCGCTGATCTCGCCGGCGTGGTGGAGCCGGTCGAGCTCGCGCAGTTCGACGGCGATGAGGTCGCGGCGCACGGCGCGCGCGGAGAGGTCGTGCTCGCGGTGCTCGTCGGAGAGCTCCGGGTGCTCCTCGATGCGGTGGTTGAGGGCGCGGCGCAGGGCGGCGCCGACGGCCGGGGCCACCGACTGCCGGTCCTCGAGTTCGTCGAGGCGGGCCAGGGCCGCGCGGGCGGTGCGCACGTCGGCGAGCGTGTCCTCGGCGCTGAGGGCGGACGGGCTGGCCGCGATCCCGGACCGGCGCACCAGCGGGCTGAGGGTGAAGCCCTGCACGGTGAGGGTCAGCACGATCACGGCGACGGTGATGGTGACGGTCAGCGCGCGTCCGGGCAGTGCGGCGCCGGCGGCGGTGAGCAGCGGCAGGGAGAGGGCAGCGGTCAGCGGCAGCACGCCTCGGGCACCGGCCCAGGACACCACGGCGGCGGTACGGAAGGACAGCCGCCGCCCGGCCGGTGCGGGCAGGAACGCGGCCAGCGGCAGGACCCACAGGAACCGCACGGCGAGCAGCGTCGCGGCGACCGCGACCACCTGCCAGAGCAGCCGTCCCGGCGCGCCGGCGACGTCGGCGACGAGCCCGGGCAGGGTCAGCCCGATGACGGCGAAGACGATCGACTCGAGCAGGAAGACGACCGTGCCGTAGACGGCGTGCAACTGCAGCCGGATGCCCGGGTTGGTGAGGCTGGCCGACAGGCCGCCCAGGATGACGCTGGCCACCACGACGGCGGTGACGCCGGAGACGTGCGCGGCCTCGGCGGCGACGTAGGCCACGTACGGGGTGAGCAGCGCGATCACCGTCTCCAGGACCGGGTCCTCGGTGCGCCGCCGGATCACCGCCACGCACGCCGCGACCACCGCGCCCACGGCCGCGCCGCCGCCGGCCAGCAGGACGAACTGGCCGATCGCCCGCTGCCACGACAGGGCGCCCCCGGCCACCGCCCCGGCCACCGCGACCCGGAAGAGCACGAGGCTGGTCGCGTCGTTGAAGAGGCTCTCGCCCTGCAGCAGCGTGTGCACCTTCGCCGGCAGCGGTAGCCGCCGGCCGAGCGCGGTCACGGCGACCGGGTCGGTGCTGGCCAGGATCGCGCCGAGGACGAAGGCCATGGCGGCGGGCAGGCCGGTGACCGCGGCGGCCACGACACCGACGGCGGCGGCGGAGGCGAGCACGAGCCCGAAGGCGAGGATCGTCACGGGCCGCCAGACCCGCCGCAGCTCCCGCCAGGACAGGTCCTCCCCGGCGGCGTAGAGCAGCGGGGGCAGCACGATGACCGAGACGAGCTGCGGGTCGATGCTGATCCGCGGTACGAACGGCAGCATTCCGGCGGCGACCCCGGCCGCCACGAGCAGCGAAGGGGCCGGCACGCTGAGCCGCCGGGCCGAGACCGCCACGACGGTGGCGAGCACGATCAGCGCCAGAACGATCTCGACTTTCTCCACGCAACGCCTCCGGCCAGCCGACATCCCCTGCCGACCAGACTTCCCGGCGCACCGCGGACAAGCCTAGACGCCGCGCGGGGCGGTCACCGAGCGGCGGTCCAGGACGAGCGTGGCGACCTCGACCCAGCGGCGGCCGCAGGAGCAGCGGCGGTACCGCACCAGCCCCTCCGACGTCGGGTGGACCGACTCGACGGCGGCCCCCGCCGCCGCCCGCCCGCAAGCAGCGCAGTTCTCCATGCGGCAAGCGTGCTGTAATGGCCTTGTGCAATTCAACCCTTACGGCGGCACGGGCGCCTTCCTGGCCGCCAAGCTGCTGAACGCGCCCGTGCTGACGACCCCGGCGCTGGTCCGCGCGCTGGCCGGCCTGGAGATGACCACCCACGACGTCGACGAGTCCCATGCGGCGGCGCTGGCCACCTGGATCGAGCGCGTCCGGCCGGTCTTCGGCGAGCCGGACGAGCACCGGCAGATCACCCTGGTCAACGCCCTGCTGGCCGAGGCCACCACCTCGGTGCGGGTGTCCAACCACGACGGCAAGGCGCCGCACCTGCACTACACGGCGGCCATCGACGACCCCGTCGAGCGCATCCGCTCGGCGATCGCCGGGGGCCTGGCCGTGGCCATCTGCGGCGCCGGCGGCTCGCGGCTGGGGCGCTGCGGGCGGCCCGGGTGCGGCGTGGTGTACGTCGACACCTCCCGCAACGGCCGCCGCCGCTTCTGCACCACCACCTGCGCGAACCGCATCAACGTGGCGGCCCACCGGGCGCGGGCGGCGCTGGCGTAGCACGGACGGTCGCCGCCCGGGGTTGAAGGCGGCGCGCCGGGGCATCCAGCCGGCATGTCGAGCGCGGGGATGACGCTGGTGACCGGGGCCGGGGGCGGGACCGGCGGTGTTGGACGGACCGCCGTGGAGCTGCTGCGCGGGCGGGACCTCCCCGTCCGGGCGCTCGTGCACCACGACGACGAGCGGGCCGGCCCGCTGCGGGCCGCCGGGGCCGAGGTCGTCGTCGGCGACCTCACCAGCGGCGCCGACGTGGTCCGGGCGATGGACGGCTGCCGCCGGGTGTACTTCGGCATGAGCGTCTCGCCGTCCTACCTGCAGGCGGCCGCCGTCGTCGGGGCCGCGGGCCGGGCGGCCGGCGACCTCGAGCTGCTGGTCAACATGTCGCAGATGACCGTGTCGCAGATGTCGCTCACCAGCACCGGCGAGTCGGCGCAGCAGCACCTGCACTGGCTCGGGGAGCAGATCCTCGACTGGTCCGGGCTGCCGGTCGCCCACGTCCGGCCGACCGTGTTCCTGGAGAACCCGCTGTTTCGCATCCTCGCCCTCGGCACCATCCGGCGCGACGGCACGATCCGGCTTCCGTTCGGCAGCGAACGGACCTCGCCCGTCGCCGCCGAAGACGTGGCGGCCGTCGTGGCGGCGCTGCTCACCGAGGGCCGCAAGCCCGACGTCTACGAGCTCACCGGGCGGCGGGCGCAGCGCATGGATGAGATGGCCGCCGAGCTGACGAAGACCCTCGGCCGGCCGGTGCGGTACGTGGACGTCGCCTACGACGAGTGGGTGCGCCACGACCTCGAGCCGCTGGGCCTGCCCGCGCACGTCGAGCAGCACGTCGCCACGATGGCACGCCTGCACGCCGAGGGCCGCTACAACCGGGAGACGGACACGGTGGAGCGGCTCCTCGGCCGCCCGCCGGCCACCGCGGGCGACGTGTTCAGCGACTGGCTCGACGCGCCCCGCGGGTCATGAATCCCTTTTTTCGGGATTTGGAGCAAGTGGCATCAAAAGCCGTGGGACAAGCGCCGAACGGCCGATCACAGAGGTCGATCTCTGTGCGAGCATCCACCCGTGGAGACGATCGTCGTGCCGTTCGAGGGGCCAGGAGCCGGAACCGGACCGCTGAACTGGGGGCAGCGCCAGGTGTGGGCGGCGATGGTGGAGAGCGACTCGTCGATGAGCATGGGCGGCGTGGTCGCTGTCGACGACGGACGCACCACCGAGGACATCGCCGCGGAGCTGCGGTTCTTCATGAACCGCTACGCCGCGATGCGCACCCTGCTGCGCTTCGACGCCGACGGCGAGGTGACCCAGGAGGTCTTCGGCACCGGCGAGGCCCTCCTCCACGTCCTGGACGTCGACGGCGGAGAGGATCCAGCGGCCGCCGCCGAGGCCCTCGCCGCCCGGTGGCGCGAGCGCAAGTTCGACTACGAGACCGAGTGGGCGCTGCGGATGGCCGTGGTCCGCAAGGACGGCGCCGTCACGCACGTCGTCGCGCTGGTCTGCCACATCGCCTCCGACCTCGGCGGCATGACGGTGATGATGCGCGAGCTGGCCGGGCGCGACCCACGCACCGGCGCGCCGGCCGCCCCGTACGAGGCGCCGCAGCCGCTGGACCTGGCCCGCCGGCAGCGGGAGCCGGCGATGGCCCGGCAGACCGCGGCGGCGATGCGCTACTGGGAGGGGCATCTGCGGGCCATCCCGGCCAGCATGTTCCGCGGGCCGGTCGACCGCGGCGAGCCCCGCTTCCGGCGGCTGCGCTGGCAGTCCCGCGCCTTGCACCTGGCCTCCGGCGCGCTGGTGGACCGGTTCGGGGCCGACCCGGCGTGGGTGCTGCTGGCCGCGTTCGCCGCCGCCTTCGACCGGGTGCAGCCGGGCAGCGGGCCGCTGGTGGCGATCACCATCGTCGGCAACCGCTTCCGGCCCGGGCTGCGCGACGTGGTCAACCCGATCACCCAGGACGGCCTGTGCGTGCTGGACGTGGCCGGGGCGGAGCCGGCCGAGGCGATCGCGCGGGCGCGCACGGCGTCGATGAGCGCGTCGAAGTACGCCTACTACGACCCCCAGGCCCGGGCCGCGCTCACCGAGCGGCTCATCCGCGAGCGGGGCGAGCACCTGGACCTCACCTGCATCTACAACGACCGCCGCACGGCCGCCCGCCCGGACGCGGTGCCCGGCCCGGAGTCGATCCGCGCGGCGCTGGGCGAGACGGCCGAGCTGTCGGAGGAGCCGCTGCGGTTCCTGGGCCCGAAGCTGATGCTGATCATCGAGGACGTTCCGGACGTGGTACGCCTCTTCGCCGAGGTCGACACCCGCCATCTGTCCCTTGTGGACCTGCGCGCGATGCTGCAGGAGATGGAGGACTTCGTCGTCGGCGCGGCCCTGCACGCCGTCGCCTCGTAAGGGGCCCGCTACACCCGGAACTGGTCGACCAGGACGCGCAGCTCGCGGCTCATCGCCGCGAGCTCCTCGGCCGCCGCGCGGGTGTCCTCGACGCCGTCGGTGGTGACCCGGGCCGCCTCGGAGATGGTGGAGATGTCGGCCGCGATGTCGGCCGAGCCGGCCGCGGCCCGGGAGATGTTGCGGCTCATCTGGTCGGTGGTGGCGGTCTGCTCCTGCACCGCCGCCGCGATCGTGGTCTGGTAGTCGCCCAGCCGCCCGGTGATCTCCACGATCCGGTTGATCGCCTCCGTCGCCGCCGACGTGTCGGCCTGGATGCTCTGCACCTTGCCGGCGATGTCCCCGGTCGCCCGCCCGGTCTCCTGGGCCAGCTCCTTGACCTCGTTGGCCACCACGGCGAAGCCCTTGCCGGCCTCCCCGGCCCGGGCCGCCTCGATGGTCGCGTTGAGCGCCAGGAGGTTGGTCTGCTCGGCGATGTCGGTGATCACCTTGACCACGTCGCCGATCTGCTGGCTCGAGCCGGACAGACGGCCGATGACGTCGATCGCCGACTGGGTCAGCACGGCCGTCTGGCCGCCGACCTGGGCCGCCTCGGCCGCGGTGCCGGAGATCTTCTGGATCGAGGAGCTCATCTCCCCCGCGCCCGTGGCGACCGTCCGCACGTTGCCGGAGACCTCGCCGGCCGAGGCGACGATCCGCCCGGACTGCGCCGAGGTCTGCTGGGCGCTGGACATGATCCGGCTGGACGTCTCGGTGAGCCGCTCGCTGGCCACCGCCACGGTCGAGGCCGAGCCGCTGATCGCCCGGACCGTCCCGGCGATCTTGTCCACGAACTGGTTGAACGAGCGGCTGACCGCGGTGAACTCGTCGTGGCCGGCGACCGCAAGGCGGCGGGTCAGGTCGCCCTCGCCCTCGGCGATGTCGGCCAGCCGGTCGCCGAGGGCCCGCAGCGGCCGGACCACCGACAGGGTCAGCGCCGCGGCGAGCACGATCGACAGCAGCAGCGCGGCGACGCCGACGATGGCGGCGGTACGGCTGGTGGCGGAGGCGGTGGAGCGGGCCGAACGCTGCGCGGCCTCGGCCCGGGCCCGGGCGTCGCCGAGCAGCTGGTCGACGGGGTCGGCGATGTGCGCGTACACGTCCAGCCCCTCGCCGGCGACCAGGTCGTTGGCGGCCTCGGTCGTGCCGGCCCGGAAGGCCGCGATGATCCGGTCGTCGAGGGCCTCGAAGTCGGCGAACGCGGTGCGGATGGCCTGGACCGCGGCCCGCTCGCCGGGCTCCAGCGGCAGCGCGGCCATGGTGTCGAGCTCGCCGGCGAAGTCCTTCATCGACTGCAGGAACGCCTGGCGCGTCTCGGCGGAGTCCTCGGCCGCCCCGGCCAGGCCGCGGGTGATGTCCAGGGCGTAGCCGGCCTGCCAGCCGGACACGTCGGTGATCCGGAACTTCAGCTGCTCGGCCGCGTCGAGCTGGGCCTGGGTGTCCGACAGGTGCGCGGCGGTGTCGCGGGTGCCGTGGGAGGAGGAGATGGCGGCGAGCCACATCGCCACCACGCACAACGACAGGACCAGGAACCCGATGACCAGCCGCGTCGTGACCCGCGTACGCCGGAGTACCTCCATGATCGGCTCATCGGCACCCCGGCGGGAGCCCCGAGGAAAATCAGGGAATCGCGTCGGCCACGGCCACCCGGGCCGCGTCCGGATCGGCCCGGCTCCAGTTCGGGTGGGCCCGGTGTGCCCGAACGTCCCGGGCGACGCCGGCCGCCCCATGAACCACGGCTGGTCCACCTCCAGGCCGGGCCCGCGTCCACCGGCCCGGCCTGCGCCGACACGTCCTTGTCCCCGCACCCGGCCACCGCTGCGACCGACGCGGCCGGCCGGCCCCGAGCAGGCAGCGTCGAGCGGACGAGGATTCCGGCCAGCCGTGCCGGTCGCGGGTGACGGTGACCAGCGTCCCGCGGCGCCCGCCGGCCGCGCGGGCCTCACCCGGCCCGCTGCGACAATGACCGGGTGAGACGTGCCTCGACCGGCCTCGTGGTGGCCGTGGCCGGCCTCGGCCTGGCCACGTGCGCGCTGGAGCCGCTGCGCGGGCACCTGTCGCTCGCGTCGGTGGCGCTGCTGTTCCTGGTGCCCGTCGCCGCCACCGCGATGGCCGGCGGGCCGTGGCCGGCGATCGGGGCCGCGGTGGCCGCCGACGCGCTGGTCAACTTCTTCTTCGTGCCGCCGTACCGGACGCTGCGCGTCGCCAGCACGGACAACGCGATCGTGCTGGTGGTGTACGTCCTCGTCGCCGCCGCGGTCGCGGTGGCCATGGCCGTGATGGCCCGGCAGCGGGCCGCGGCCGCCCGCCGCGAGGTCGAGTCGCGGCTGCTCGCCCAGCTCGGCGCCGCCCCGGCGGCCGCCGACGCGCTCGCCGGCATCCTGGCCCAGGTGCGCGACGCCTACGGGATGGACGCCGTGGCCCTCGTCGAGCGCGGCGCCCCGGTCGCGGCCGTCGGCGAACCGCCCGGCGGTGCCCCGGCGCTCAGCGTGGCCGCCGGGCCGGGGATGCGGCTGGACGCCTGGGGGCCGGCCGTCTTCGCCGAGGACAGGCAGACCCTCGGCCGGCTGGCCGCCGCGGCCGCCCGGCTGCACGAGCGCCAGCACCTCGCCGACGAGGCGGCCCGCGCCCGCGAGCTGGACGAGGTCGACCGGCTGCGCACCGCCCTGCTCGACGCGGTCAGCCACGACCTGCGCACGCCGCTGGCCGGGATCAAGGCGGCCGTGTCCAGCCTGCGCCAGCGCGACGTGCAGTGGAGCCCGCAGGACCACGACGACCTGCTGGAGACCGTCGAGGACGCCACCGACCGGATGACCGCCCTCGTCGAGAACCTGTTGTCGCTGAGCCGGCTGCGGGCCGGGGTGCTGTCGGCCACGCCCGAGCCGACCGCGCTGGACGCCGTCGCTGCCGGGGCCGTGCTGCAGCTGCCCGACCACGCCCGGGTCGCCGTCGACGTCCCCGACGACCTGCCGCTCGCCCTGGCCGACCCGGGCCTGCTGGAGCGCGTGGTGGCCAACCTGGTCGCCAACGCCCTGGCCGCCGCCCCGCACGTGCGCATCACCGGAGAACCCTCGGGCGACCGCGTGCGGCTCCTGGTCGCCGACGACGGCCCCGGCATCTCGGCCGCCGACCGCGCCACCATGTTCGAGCCGTTCCAGCGCCGCGGCGACCACGGGCACGGCCAGGGTCTCGGGCTGGGCCTGGCCATCGTGCGCGGCTTCACCGAGGCGATGGGCGGCACGGTGACCGCCTCCGACACCCCCGGAGGAGGGCTGACCATGACCGTGGAGCTGCTGGCCGTGGTGTGGGACGGCGCATGACCAAGGTCCTCATCGTCGACGACGACGAGCCGCTGCTGCGCGCGCTGCGGCTCAACTTCGCCGCCCGTGGCTACCAGGTGCAGACCGCCACCAGCGCCGCCGCCGGGCTGGCCGCCGCCGCGGACCATCCGCCCGACCTCGTCGTGGTCGACCTCGGCCTGCCCGACCTCGACGGGCTCGACGTGGTGACGGGCATCCGGGGGTACAGCACCGTGCCCATCATCGTGCTGTCGGCCCGCCACGGCGGCCCGACCAAGGTGGCCGCCCTGGACGCCGGCGCCGACGACTACGTCACCAAGCCGTTCGGCATGGACGAGCTGCTGGCCCGGATGCGCGCGGCGCTGCGGCGGGCCGCGCCGGCCCCGGCCACCCCGGTGCTGGAGGCCTCGTCCTTCCGCCTGGACCTGTCGGCGAAGCAGGCCACCGGCCCGGACGGGCGGCCGGTGCGGCTCACCCCGACCGAGTGGCACCTGCTGGAGGTCCTGGCGCGGCACGCCGGGAAGCTGGTCGAGCAGCGCACGCTGCTGCGGGAGGTGTGGGGGCCGAAGTACGAGAAGGAGACCAACTACCTGCGGGTCCACTTCGCCAACCTGCGGCGCAAGCTGGAGGCCGACCCGGCCCGGCCCCGCCACATCCGGACCGAGCCCGGCATCGGCTACCGCCTCGAGCTCTGACCGCGTCAGCCTACGGTTGCCGATATGTCTCGGTAACCGTAAGCTCGCGCACATGGCCGCCATGCGGGAACCGACGTTTCTCATCCTGACCGCGCTCGCCGCGGGGACGCTGCACGGATACGGGCTGATCCAGGAGGTCAGCGAGCTGTCGCGGGGCGAGGTCGTGCTCGGCGCGGGGACGCTCTACGGGGCGCTGGACCGCCTCGCCGAGCAGGGCCTCATCGCCGTCGACCGCGACGAGGCGGTCGACGGCCGCCTGCGCCGGTACTACCGCCTGACCGACGAGGGCGCCGCGGCCCTGGCCACCGAGGCCGAGCGGCTGCGCCGGCACGCGGCGGCCGCCGTCGAGCGCCTCCGCGGCCGCTCGGGCCTCGCCTTCGGCGGGGCGAACGCATGAGGCCGCTGCAGCGCCGCTACGCGCGGCTGATGCTGGCCTACCCGCGCGCCTACCGCCGCACGCACGGCGCCGAGATCGTCACCACGCTCATGGACGCCGCCGGCCCCGATCGCTCCCGGCCCACCGCCGCCGAGGCCCGCGACCTGCTGCTCGGCGGCCTGCGGCAGCGCTTCCGGCTGCCGGTCGGCCGGCTGGTCGTCGTGGCCGCGGTGCTCGCCGCGCTCACCGTGGGCGCCCTCGGCGCGGGCGTCGGCTCGGCGCTGGGCTGGACCGCCGCCCGGCGCCCGCCCACCGACGCGGCCGTCGCCGAGATCGCCGAGCTGGCGCTGGGCACAACGGCGCGCCCCATCATCTCGCGGGAGGAGCACGGGCTGACCTACGAGGTCCTGGTGGGCACGGGGCGGGCCCCGATCGGGCCATGGTCGGCCGAGCAGGCCACGGACCGGCTCCAGGCCGCCGGCTGGGCGGTGCGGCCGGCCCGGAGTGTGCCGACCGACGTCACGTATCTGGACTCGGGCCGTGTCACCCACTGGACCGAAGAGTCGATCGACCTCGTCGCGCAGCGCGACGGCCTGGTGCTGGACGTGACCGTCAGCCGGCCTCCGATCGGCGGAAAGGTCGGGGTCCTGTCGATCCAGCCGGCCGCACCCGCGCCCGTGCTGCCGCTCACCCTCCTCGGCGCCGTGGCCGGCCTGATCGCCGGCTGGCTGCTCACCGCCCGGGTCGGCTACCGGCTGCGCCGCGTGGAGCCGTGGCCGCGGTTCGCGATCGCCGGCGTGGCGGTCGTCGCCGGGCTGCTGCTCGCGCCGTGCACGCTGCGCTCCTGGCTCATCAGCGGGTGGGCGGTCACCGCCGCGGCCGGGTCTGATTGGCACGGGCTCGGCGGGCGGCCGCTGCCGGGCGCGTACACGGGCTATCTGGGCCCCGTGGGCCCGCTCGCCGCGGGCGGCCTGCTGCTCGCGGCCCTCGCCGTGGTCCTGGCCCGGCTGACCCGCCCGGCCGAGGCCCGGGCCGACCCCGAGCCGGCCGGGTAGCTCAGGCGCGGGGCAGGGTCAGGGTCATCGTCAGGCCGCCGCCCGGGGTGGGCTCCGGGACCAGGCTGCCGCCCATGGCCTCGGCCAGGCCGCGGGACAGGGCCAGGCCGAGGCCGACCCCGGTGGCGTTGTCGCGGTCGCCGAAGCGCTGGAAGGGCTGGAAGACGCGGTCGTGGTCGGCGGCCGGCAGGCCCGGGCCGTGGTCGACGACCCGGACCTCGACCCGGCCGGCGTGCTCGCTCGCGCTGACCGTGGGCGGGCGGTCGGCCGGGCTGTAGCGCAGCGCGTTGGCGAGCACGTTGACCAGGATCCGCTCCAGCAGGCCCGGGTCGGCGCTCACCTCCGGCAGCGTCTCCGGCAGGCTGATCGCGACGACGGCGTCGAGGTCGTCGGCGGCCCGGGGCAGCGCGTCGGCCAGGTCGACCGGCTGCACCACCAGGGCCAGCGCGCCGGCCTGCAGCCGGGACATGTCGAGGAGGTTCTCCACCAGCCGGGCGAGCCGGTCCAGGGACTCCTCGGCGGTGGCCAGCAGCTCGGCCTCGTCCTCGACCGAGAACTGCACGTCGGGGCTGCGCAGGCTGCCGACCGCGGCCTTGGCCGAGGCGAGCGGGGTGCGCAGGTCGTGGCTGACCGCGGACAGCAGCGCGGTGCGCAGCCGGTCGACCTCGGCCAGGGTGCCGGCCTCCGCGGCCCGCTCGGCCAGCCGCCGCTGGCGCAGCGCGATCGCGGCGTGCGCGGCGAACGCCTCGACCAGCCGGCGGGCCTCGGCCGGCAGCGGGTGCCCGCGCAGCACCATGGCGACGTCGTCCTCGACCGGGACCTCCGTCTCGCCGTCGGACGGGCTGGCGCTCGGTTGCCCGCCGACGGACGCGGCCGTGCGCCACGGGGCGTGCTCCCCCTCGCGCTCCAGGAGCGTGACGGCGGTGAGCCCGAAGGACTCCCGGACCCGTTCGAGCAGCGCCTCGAGGGGGTTGTCGCCGTGCAGGACGCTGCCGGCGAGGGTGGCCAGGGTCTGGGCCTCGGCCGAGGCGCGGGCGGCGTCGCGGGCCCGGCGGGCCGCCCCGTCGACGACGGTGGCCACGGCGACGGCGACGAACACGAAGGCGACGAGGGCGAAGACGTTCTCGCGCTCGGCGATCGTGAACCGGTACAGCGGTGGCGTGAAGTACCAGTTGAGCACGACGAATCCGCCGATGGCGCAGATCAGGGCGGGCAGGAGGCCGCCGAGCAGCCCGGCGCCCACCGCCAGGACCAGGTACGCCAGGATGTCGCTGGGCAGCGACATGTCCCCGCGGGCGGCGCCGAGCGCGACGGTGAGCAGCGGCAGGCCGGCCAGCCCGAGGACCAGGCCGGCGAGGCGGCGGCGCAGGTCCAGGCCGCTGCGGCCGGCCCGCCAGGCGAACCGGCGGGCCTCCTCGTGGGTGACGAGGTGCACGTCGATCGAGCCCGACGCGGCGGTGGTGGTGACGCCGACGCCGGGCGAGAAGACCTGGGCGAGGCGGCCCCGGCGGCTGGCGCCGAGGACGAGCTGGGTGGCGTTGACGCCGCGGGCGAAGTCCAGCAGCGCCCGCGGCACGTCGGCGCCGAGCACCTGGTGGTAGGTGCCGCCGAGCGACTCGACCAGCAGCCGCTGGCGGGTCAGGTTGGCCGGGTCGGCGCCGGCCAGCCCGTCGCCGCGGACCACGTGCACGGCCAGCAGGTCGGCCGCCTTGGTGCGGGCCGCCACCCGGGCCGCCCGGCGGATCAGCGTGTCGCCCTCGGGCCCGCCGGTGAGCGCCACCACGACCCGCTCCCGGGTCTCCCACGTCTTGTCGATGGCGTGCTGGGCCCGGTAGCTCTCCAGCTGCTCGTCGACCTTGTCGGCCAGCCAGAGCAGGGCCAGCTCGCGCAGGGCGGTGAGGTTGCCGACCCGGAAGTAGTTGCCGAGCGCCGCGTCGACCTTCTCGGGCCGGTAGATGTTGCCGTGGGCCATCCGGCGGCGCAGGGCCTCCGGGGTCATGTCGACGAGCTCGATCTGTTCGGCGCGGCGCACGACGGCGTCGGGGAGGGTCTCGCGCTGGGGGACGCCGGTGATGGACTCGACGACGTCGTTGAGCGACTCGAGGTGCTGGATGTTGACGGTGGTGAGCACGTCGATGCCGGCGGCGAGCAGGGTGTCGACGTCCTGCCAGCGTTTGGCGTGCCGGCCGCCCGGGACGTTGGTGTGGGCGAGCTCGTCGACGAGGGCGACCTCGGGGTGGCGGGCCAGGACCGCGTCGAGGTCCATCTCGGTGAACTGGCTGCCGCGGTACTGCACCTGCTTGCGCGCCACGATCTCCAGCCCGTCGAGCATCGCCTCGGTGAAGGGGCGGTCGTGGGTCTCGACCAGGCCCACGACCACGTCGGTGCCGCGCTCCAGCCGGCGCCGCCCCTCCTCCAGCATCTTGTAGGTCTTGCCGACGCCGGGCGCAGCGCCGAGGTACACCCGCAGCGTCCCGCGCGTCGTCATCGTCAGCTCCTGTCCAGCGCCAGGTTGAGCTCCAGGACGTTGACCCCGGGCTCCCCCATGAATCCGAGCGTACGGCCGTCGGTGTGCTCCGCCACGAGCCTGCGCACCTGCGCCTGCGACAGGTGGCGGGCCGCCGCCACCCGCGGCACCTGCAGCTGCGCGTAGGCGACGCTGATGTGCGGGTCGAGGCCGCTGCCGCTGGCCGTCACCGCGTCGGCAGGCACGACCGGGTTGCCGGGCGCACCACCGCGCACGGGGGTGACGACTCCGCCGCTGTAGTCCTCGCCGTAGTTGGCGCACTCGACGGTGACGCCTTCCCAGGTGGTGACGAACGGCCTGGCCGGGCAGGCCTCGTTGAGGCTCACGGCGCGGGTCACCGGACCGGTGGCGCCGTCACGGTGGTAGACCGCCAGGACCGCCCCGACGCCGCCCGGGGTGCAGAAGGGCCGGGAGCCGTCGACGCCCTCCAGCTCGCCGACCGCCTTGCTGCGGGCGCACACCTGGGTCAGCAGGCCCTGCTTGCCCTTGTCCTGCTTGTCGGCCGGGTTGGGCAGGGTGTCCACGACGTACTCGGGGCCGAGGTTGCTGGCCGAGGTGGAGTCGGGGTCGTAGCCGGCGCCGGCCGCGGACGGGCGGGACTGGAAGTACTGCCGGAGCGGGTTGCCCTGCGCGTCGGTGAAGGACTGGCCGATGAGGGTGCTGCCGACGTGTCTGCCGTCCCTCGTGACGAGGGAGCCGTCGGCGTGGCCGGACAGGCCCGGGATGCGGGCGACGGCGACCATGAGCAGCGGGTAGGCGAGGCCGAGCACGACGGTCAGCACGACCAGGGCGCGCAGGGCGGCGAGGTGCTGGGCGATCCAGGCTGGGAGGCGCATCAGGAGATCCCCGGGATGTTCATGATGACGAGGTCGATGACTTTGATGCCGATGAACGGCACGATGATCCCGCCCAGGCCGTAGACCAGCAGGTTGCGGCGCAGCATCGCCGCCGCGCTGGACGGCCGGTAGCGCACGCCGCGCAGGGCGAGGGGCACCAGGGCGACGATGACCAGGGCGTTGAAGATGACCGCGGCCAGGATCGCCGAGGTCGGCGAGTGCAGCCGCATGATGTTGAGCGCGCCCAGGCCCGGGTAGATCGCGGCGAACATCGCCGGGATGATCGCGAAGTACTTGGCGATGTCGTTGGCGATGGAGAACGTGGTCAGCGCGCCGCGGGTGATGAGCAGCTGCTTGCCGATCTCCACGATCTCGATGAGCTTCGTCGGGTCCGAGTCCAGGTCGACCATGTTGCCGGCCTCCTTGGCCGCCGACGTGCCGGTGTTCATCGCCACCCCGACGTCGGCCTGGGCCAGGGCGGGGGCGTCGTTGGTGCCGTCGCCGGTCATCGCGACGAGCTTGCCGCCGGTCTGCTCCTGCTTGATGAGGGCCATCTTGTCCTCGGGGGTGGCCTCGGCGAGGAAGTCGTCGACCCCGGCCTCCTCGGCGATGGCCCTGGCCGTGAGCGGGTTGTCGCCGGTGATCATCACGGTGCGGATGCCCATCCGGCGCATGGCGTCGAAGCGTTCCCGCATGCCCCGCTTCACCACGTCCTTGAGGTGGATCACGCCGAGGGTGCGGGCCGGGCAGCCCTCGACGCGCTCGGCCACCACCAGCGGCGTGCCGCCCAGTGTCGACACGGCGTCCACGATGGACCCGACCTCGTTGGTCGGGTGGCCGCCGTGCTCGCGCACCCATTTCATCACCGCGGTCGCGGCGCCCTTGCGGACCTCGCGGCCGTCGATGTCCACCCCGGACATGCGGGTCTGTGCGGTGAACGGCACCCACGTGGCGCCGGTGACCTCCCGCTCGCGCAGCCCGTGGTGTTCCTTGGCGTAGACCACGATGCTGCGGCCCTCGGGGGTCTCGTCGGCGAGCGACGAGAGCTGCGCCGCCTCCGCCAGCTCGTCGATGCCGACGCCCTCGACCGGCAGCAGGTCGCCGGCCTGCCGGTTGCCCAGCGTGATCGTGCCGGTCTTGTCCAGCAGCAGCGTGTTCACGTCCCCGGCCGCCTCGACCGCGCGGCCGGACATCGCCAGGACGTTGCGCTGCACGAGCCGGTCCATGCCGGCGATGCCGATCGCGGACAGCAGCGCCCCGATCGTGGTCGGGATGAGGCAGACCAGCAGGGAGACCAGGACGATGCCGGTGACGCCGTCGGCGTTGAGCGCCGCGCTGTCGGGCGCGAACGCCTGCACCGCCTTGCTGTAGATGGCCAGGGGCTGCAGCGTCGCGACGGCCAGCAGGAAGATGATGGTCAGCGACGCCAGCAGGATGTTCAGCGCGATCTCGTTCGGCGTCTTCTGCCGGTTCGCGCCTTCGACCAGGGAGATCATCCGGTCGATGAAGGACTCCCCCGGCTTCTGGGTGATCCGCACGACGATCCGGTCGGAGAGCACCTTGGTGCCGCCGGTGACCGCGGACCGGTCGCCGCCGGACTCGCGGATGACCGGCGCGGACTCGCCGGTGATGGCCGACTCGTCGACGGAGGCGATGCCCTCGATGACGTCGCCGTCGCCCGGGATGATCTGACCGGCCTCGACGACCACGATGTCGCCCAGCCTGAGCTCGCTCGCCTGGACGGTGGTGCCGTCCTGGCGGTGCGCCACGGTTTCCTGCTTGGCCTTGCGCAGCGTGGCCGCCTGGGCCTTGCCCCGCCCCTCGGCGACCGCCTCGGCCATGTTGGCGAAGAGCACGGTCAGCCACAGCCACACGGTGATGACCCAGGCGAACACGCTCGGGTGGGCCACCGCGAGGACGGTGGTGAAGACCGAGCCGACCTCCACCAGGAACATGACCGGGTTGCGCCACAGCGTCGCCGGGTTGAGCTTGCGCAGCGCGTCCGGAGCGGACCGCCACATCTGTGCCGGGTCCAGCAGACCGCCGGCGATCCTGCGCGGCGTCGGGGTGGTCATCGGATTCCTTCCGCGAGCGGGCCGAGCGCGACGGCCGGCAGGTAGGTGAGCAGCACGACGACGACCGTGACGGCCACGACCATGCCGATGAAGAGGGGTTGGTACGTCCTGAGCGTCCCCGCCGACGCCGGCACCGGCTGCTGCCGGGCGAGCGAGCCGGCCAGGCCGAGGACGAACACCATCGGCAGGAACCGGCCCAGCAGCATGCACAGGCCCAGCGCGGTGTTGTAGAACTCGGTGTTCGCGCTGATGCCCGCGAACGCCGAACCGTTGTTGTTCGACGCCGAGGTGAAGGCGTAGAGCACCTCGGACAGGCCGTGGGCGCCCGGGTTGGCCATCGACGAGCGGGCCGCGGCGTTCCCCATCGCGATCGCCGTGCCGACCAGCACCAGCGCCGGGGTCGTCAGCAGGTACAGCGACGCGAACTTGATCTCCCGCGCGCCGATCTTCTTGCCCAGGTACTCGGGCGTGCGACCGACCATGAGCCCGGCCACGAAGACCGTGATGACGGCCAGGATCAGCATGCCGTACAGCCCGGAGCCCACGCCGCCGGGAGCGACCTCGCCGAGCATCATGTTCAGCATCGTCATCATGCCGCCGAGCGCGGTGTACGAGTCGTGGAACGAGTTGACCGCGCCGGTGGACGTGAGCGTCGTGGCCGCCGCGAACGTCGCCGACTGGGGCACGCCGAAGCGGGTCTCCACCCCCTCCGTGGCCGCGCCCGCCGCGGTCGGCACGGTGCCGGCGTGGTGCAGCTGCAGCGCGGTGAGCGCGACCACGCTGCCGATCGCGAGGATCGCCATGATGCCGGCGATGGCCAGGCCCTGCCGCTTGTCGCTGACCATGCGGCCGAAGACGCGGGGAAGGGAGAACGGGATCAGCAGGATCAGGAAGATCTCGAACCAGTTGGTCCACCCCGTCGGGTTCTCGAACGGATGGGCGCTGTTGACGTTGTAGAAGCCGCCGCCGTTGGTGCCGAGCTCCTTGATGACCTCCTGCGAGGCGACCGGGCCGCCGGTCACGTGCTGGGCGGCGCCCGCCAGGGTGGTCGCGTCGGTGCCGCCGGAGAGGTTCTGCACCACGCCGCCGGCGATCAGCACGATCGCGCCCAGCACCGCGACCGGCAGCAGAATCCGCACGCTGACGCGGACCAGGTCGACCCAGAAGTTGCCGAGCTGGTCCGTCTTCGCCCGCGCGAATCCCCGCACCAGCGCGAGCGCCACCGCGACGCCGACCGCGGCCGAGGTGAAGTTCTGCACCGCCAGGCCGGCCATCTGGACCAGGTGACCCATCGTGGCCTCGCCGGAGTACGACTGCCAGTTCGTGTTCGTCACGAAGCTCACGGCCGTGTTCCACGCCTGGTCCGGCTTCACCGGGTCGAACCCGAGGCTGAGCCACAAGTGGTTCTGGACCCGCTGGAAGAGGTACAGGAACAGGATCGACACCGCCGAGAAGGCCAGCACGCTGCGGGCGTAGACGCCCCACGACTGCTCGCCGTCCGGGTTCACCCCGGTCGCGCGGTACAGCACCTTCTCCGCGCGCAGGTGCCGGGCCGAGGTGACGGCCCGGTACATGAGGTCGCCGAAGGGCCGGTGTACCAGGACCAGGGCCGCGATCAGCGAGAGGATGAACAGCACGCCGGCTGTTGTCTGACTCATCAGAACCGTTCCGGGAAGAGGAGAGCGGCGATCAGGAAGACGGTCATCGCGACCGCGAGGACGAGGCCGGCGAGGTTCTCGGCGTTCACAGCCGCTCCACCGCCCGCACCGCCAGGCCGAGGACCGCGAAGGCCGCGATCGTCAGCAGCACGAACACCACATCAGCCACCGGGGGTGCCTCCTTCGTCGCGCACTGGGGACGCACGGCGTTCACCGGGACCCAGGGCCAGTGAAGGCCGGGCGGGTTCGGCCGCCCAGACGCGTTGACGAAATCCCTACGCGGGCCGGCGGTTTCTTGACGCGTTCTTTGCGCGGCCGGAGTCCTCCGTCACACGGGGCCGCCACTGCCCGGCCGCCGGTGATCGTCTTCGTTACGCTCGCCGCATGCTTCGCAGCGCCCGCCTACGGCGCGATCCCGGCCCGCCACCGCCGGACGCGCACGCGGTGGCGGCCGGCCACGACACCCGGCTGCTGTCCCACGGCGCCCGCCGCCCGCGCTCGATCCTGCTGCTGCACGGCTATACCCACTCCCCGGCCCAGCTCGACGGCCTGGCCGAGCGGTTCTTCGCCCGCGGCTACAACGTGCTGGTCCCCCGCGCCCCCGGCCACGGCCTGACCGACCCGGACGCGCACGCCACCGTGACCGCGCCCGCCCTGCTCGGCTACGCCACCGCGGCGCTGGACCGCATCGCCGAGATGGGCGAGGAGACCGGCGTCGTGGGCGTCTCCGCGGGCGCGGTGCTGGCCACCTGGCTGGCCGCGTTCCGCCCCGGCGTCGTGCGCCGCCTGCTCGTCCTCGCCCCGCTGTATGCCCCGCACCCGGGCCAGGTGCCGGCCGCGGTCCGCGTGCCGCTGCAGGTGCTCTACGGGCTGCGGGCGCTGCCGGACCGCCGCAACGCGCGCGGCTACTCCTACCGGGCCGTCGCCCAGTACCTGCGGATCGTGGCCAGCTACCCCTCCGTGTTCCCGGCGGATGGCGTGCGGCACGTGGCCGCGGTCCTCTCGCCCGGCGACACCACGGTCGACCCGCGGGCGGCCTTCGACCTGCCGACCCGGCTGGCCCGGCCGGCCGGCGCGACCCTGCGGCTGGACACCCTGCCGGCCGGCCTGGGCCTGGCGCACGACATCATCTCGGCCCACCGCCTTGGCCCGCACGCGCCGGTGCTCAACGAGCGCTACGTCGAGCTCTACGAGGACACCTACCGATGACCGGGGACACCTACCGGTAGCTCGGCCGCAGCGACGCCCACTGCTCGGCGTCGTGGTTGTGCACGACCAGGTCGACCGGCAGCCGCCGCGCCAGGTCCATGAGCCGCCGCTGGGCCTTGCGGGTCTCGCCCTCGTCGAGGTCGAACGGGCTCATCGGCCGGGTCTGCGCCTCGGTGCCCCGCGCCCAGGCGTCCCCGGCCAGCAGCACCGTCCCGGTCTCCGGCAGCCGCACGAGCACAGCCTGGTGCCCGGGCACGTGCCCGCCACACTCCAGCAGGGTGACCCCGGGCAGCAGCTCGGTGTCGCCGTCCACCAGCCGGTACCGCAGCCGCGGGTCGTCCCACTGCCCGCGGAACCACTCGTAGCGGTACAGCCCGGAGGTTCTCGCATGCTCGTACTGCGCCCGTTGCACGACGAACTCCGCGCCGGGGAACTCGTCGTTCGCGCCCGCGTGGTCGGGGTCGAAGTGGCTGACCACGACCGTACCGATGTCCGCGGGCGACAGCCCGAGCGCCCGCAGCCGGCCCACCACGTGCTCCTCCTCGGTGAGGACGAAGTGCGACTCGGGATCGCCGATGACGGCCCGCGCGCACCCGGTGTCGACGAGCGCGTGCCGCCCGCCGGTGAGCCGCAGCAGGTACACCGGGATCGGCACCCCGACCTCCCGCACCCGGCCTGTCTCGAGCGGTATCAGCTCCACAACGTCAGTCATGTACTCAATCTAAACATGAGTGACTTCAAGTTTTCGCCCCGTGCAGCGTTTATGCTGGTCTGTCGTGGATGGACTCCGCGAGCGCAAGAAGGCCCGCACCCGCCAGGCCCTGAGCGACGCCGCCACGCGACTGTTCGCCGAGCGCGGCTTCGAGGCCGTGACCGTCGCCGAGATCGCGGCCGCGGCGGACGTCGGCGTGGGCACGGTGTTCAACTACTTCCGCGCCAAGGAGGACCTCTTCTTCGACCGCGCCGACGCGATCGAGGCCGGGCTCGTCGACGCCGTCGCCACCCGGCCGCCGGGCCGGAGCGTGACGGCCGCCTTCCGCCGCTGGCACGAGGCCGAGCTGGACTTCATGCTGGACCCGCGCGCCGAGGAGCCGATCCGGCGGTACTTCACCGCCATCGCCGCCAGCCACTCCCTCCAGACCGCCGAGCACGCCCTCTTCTGCCGGCTGCAGTCCGCCCTCGCCGGCGCCGCCCGCGTGCCCACCCCGTCGCCGCCGGCCGACCCGATGCCGGACATCCTGGCCGCCCTGCTGATGGCCCTGCACCGCGCCGTCCTCGACGCGGTCCGCGACGCGCCCGCGACCGCCCGCCGGACCTCGCGGCTCGCCTTCGCCGCCCTGTCCCCCGCCGCCGAGGCCTGGGGCGGCACCCGGTGAGCCCGCGGTTCGCCGTCGGCAACGGCTACGCGGTGTACCGGGGCCCGACCGGGGACAGCACCCTGCACCGCCACGCCGCCTTCCAGGTCGCGATCGCCGTGCGGGGCGAGGTGACCATGGTGGACGCGGCGGCGGTCGGGCTGTCCGCCCAGCGCCTGCGCGCCCTGGCCCGCCGGCAGCTCGGCATGCCGCTGACCCGCTGGCGGGTGTGGGCGCGCCTGCGCCCGGTGATGGCGGCCCGCGGCTCGACGCGGGCCAGCAGCAGCGCGAGCGTGCCGGTGCCGCAGCCGACGTCGACGATCGCGTCGCCGGGCCCGGGCGCGACGTACATGGCGGCCAGGGCCCGCCACAGCCGTTCCCGCGTCAGCGCGACCACGCGGTCGTAGAGCCGGACGGGGCCCAGGCGCCCCAGGGCGGGCGGATAGACGTTCTCGGTCATGCCGACAGTCTCGGGCGCCCGCCGACCTCGGGTCTTGAACCAACCGCTCGCCGTTGACCGTTCGCCGGGCCACCCCCGATGTCATGCTTTGCCCTCAAATGATCACGTCGGCCCGCTCGTAACATCGGGTTCGTTCCACGAACTCTCCACCGCCCGGCACGCCACCGCGCCGCCACTGCGGCGCTTTCCGCGCGCCTTCTCACGACACCGCGGATCCGTGGGACAAGACCGGATTCGAACCACCCGGAGCGCTCATGACGTTGGCACGTACACTCTCCTCCCGCCTATCGGCCAGACTCATCGCCGCCGCCACCGTGGGCACGCTGCTCGCGCTGAGCGGCGGCGTCCAGGGGGCCTCCGCCGCCCCGCCCAAGAAGCAGCCCGACAAGCAGCACGACCACGCGCTCGTGCTCGGCGACCCGGCGGCCACGCAACGCAAGGCCACCAAGCCCCCCGCGCCGCTGCCGAAGATGACCGGCTCGGTGCCGATCAAGCCCGACCTGACCGTGCGGCCGGGCCAGAAGACACCGGCGACGACGCAGGGGCTGTCCACCCCCCAGGCCCAGGCCCAGGCGGACGGGGCGGCGACCGCCGCCGCGACCAGCGCCAAGGTGGGCCTGCGCGCGCTCGTCATCGGCGTGGACGGCACCGACTGGGGCGTCGACACGTGGAAGGCGACCCTCGACCGGGTCGGCGCCGCCTACGACGTGCTGCTCAGCAAGAGCCAGCCGCTCACCGCGGCGTCGCTGCTGCGCGCCGACGGCGCCGGGAAGTACAACGCGATCCTGCTCACCAGCAGCATGCTGCTCTACGACGCCGGCGGCGGCTCGTACGTCAGCGGCCTCGACGGCACCGAGTGGAACGTGCTGTGGGCCTACGAGCGCGACTACGCGGTGCGCCAGGCCGCGCTGTACACCAGCTACGGCACCTTTCCCGAGAACTACTGCCTGTCCGCCTCCAGCGAGACCTCCGTCGGTGACACCGCCCTGCCCGCCTCGCTGACGACGGCCGGCGCCGGGGTGTTCGACTACCTCAAGTCGACCGCGAAGGTCCCGATCGTGCAGTCCTACGTGTACCGCACGCGGGTCACCGCCGGCTGCGCCGCCGACCCGGTGCTCGTCAACGGCAGCGACGTGCTCGGCGTGCGCACCACCTCGAGCGACGGCCGCGAGCGGCTCGCGCTGACGTTCACGTCCAACCAGTACCTCATGCAGGCCAACCTGGTGACGTACGGCATGTTCCGCTGGGCCACCCGCGGGCTGTACCTCGGCGAGCAGCGGCACTTCATCAACGTCGACGTCGACGACTGGTTCAACAGCGCCGACCACTACTACCCCGACGGGCACATCGAGTCGGACCCGGGCTACCAGATGTCCGGCCACGACGCGTACAACGCCTACCTGCGCCAGACCGCGCTGCGCACCACCTACCCGCTCGCCTCGGGCCTGACGCTCAACCTGGCGTACAACGGCGGCGACGCGGACCTCAACGCCGGCAGCCTGTGCAGCCCGAACGGCGGCATCAGCACGCTGACCGCCACGACCCGGTGCCTGGCCACGAAGTTCCGGTGGCTCAACCACACGCTGACCCACCCGGAGCTCAACTTCACCGACTACGCCACGACGTCGAACGAGATCTCGGCGAACCGGACCGTCGCCACCCGCCTCGGGCTGTCCCAGCCGAACACGGTGCTCAAGACCGGCGAGTACTCCGGCCTCGGCGTCTACAACGACAACCCGGACGACGACGTCGACCCGCCGACCGACCACGGCCTCATGGCCTCCAACCCGCAGCTGCTCAACGCAGCCCGCGACCTCGGCGTGCGCTACCTGCACGGCAACATGTCCTTCCCGAGCCACGTGCCGTCCTGCTTCGACTGCGGCATCGTCCACCCGATGGAGCCCAGCATCACGGTGGTGCCCGACTGGCCGACGAACATCGCGTACTTCACGACGACGCCGGACGAGCAGATCGCCTTCTACAACGCGTACTACGGCCCGGCCGGCAAGTTCCCGTTCTGGCCATCGAACCTGACCTACGCGCAGATGCTCGACGCCGAGGCCCAGGTGGCGCTGACCCACCTGGCGACGGGGTCGGTGTACACGCACACGTTCCACATCGCGAACCTGCGCGACTACGGCTCCGGCAAGACGCTGCTGACCGACTGGCTGGACAAGGTCCTGTCGCAGTACAGCAGCTACTACTCGGTGCCGCTGCTCACCCCGGACTGGCCGACGCTGGCCGCGTACACGACCCAGCGCAACGCCCACTTCGCCGAGCTGCACGGCAACGTCGACGCGGTCTACGACCCGGCGGCCCGCACGGTGACCGTGACCTCGCCGCTGGCCGGGTCGCTGACGGTCAGCGGGGTCACGGCGAGCGGCACCGCCACCACCTACGGCGCGGAGGTCTCCTCCAAGCTCACGCTGAGCACCGGCACCGCGGTGACCGTCCCGGCGAGCCCGCGCTCGTGAAGGTGGCACTGGTGTCGGAGGGCACGTACCCGTTCGCGCTCGGCGGGGTCAGCGTCTGGTGCGACCAGCTCGTGCACGGCCTGGCCGAGTACCACTGGGAAGCGGTCGCGCTGACCGTCGACGGCACCGAGCAGGCCCGCTGGGCGCTGCCGGACAACCTCGACCGGGTCGTGTCCATTCCACTGTGGAGCGCCGGCGGCACGCGCCGCCGGCGCCCCCGGGCCCGCCCCGGCGCGCTGTTCCGCGCCTCCTACGACGCGTTCCTCACCGCCATCGCGTCGCCCCCGGACCCGGACCCGCACGGGGCGACCGTGCAGCGCAGCCGGTTCCTGCTCGCCCTGCGCGGGCTGTACCAGTACGCCGCCGACGGCGGCGACCTGGAGCGGGCGCTGCTGTCCAACGCCGCGCTCGGCGCGATGCAGCAGCGCTGGTGGGAGGTCGGCGAGGCGCTCGGGCCCGATCATCCGGCACTCGCCGGGCGGCCGCGGCGGCTGTCGCTCGCCGACGCCGCCCGGGCGGCCACGCTGATCGGCCACATGCTGCGACCGCTCGCGGTGCCGGCGGTGCGCGCCGACGTGGTGCACTGCGCGATGAACGGGCTGTCGGCGCTCGTCGGGATGGCGGCGAAGTGGGCGCACGACACGCCCATGATCATCTCCGAGCACGGGGTGTACCTGCGCGAGCGGTACCTCGAACAGATCGAGGGCGACCTGCCGCACCCGGTCGCCGTGCTGCTGCTGGCCTTCCAGCGCAGCCTCGCCGGGGCCGCCTACCATCTCGCCGACGCCCTCGCGCCGCACTCGGCGTACAACCGGCGCTGGCAGCTGCGCAACGGCGCCGACCCGGGTCGCATGTGGACGATGTACAACGGCATCTCCCCCGAGCAGTTCCCGAGCGCGAGCACCGAGCCGGACGAGCCGACCGTCGTCTTCGTCGGGCGGATCGACCCGCTCAAGGACATCCACACGCTGATCCGCTCCTTCGCCCTGGTGCGCCGGCAGGTGCCCGACGCCCGGCTGCGGATCTACGGGCACGCGATCGACCTGCGGTACCGCGACAGCTGCCTCGCCCTCATCGACCGGCTCGGGCTGACCGGCGCGGCCCGGATGGAGGGCAGCGCGCCCGACGCGGTCGCGGCGTACCACAGCGGCAACGTGGTCGCGCTGACCAGCATCTCCGAGGGGTTCCCGTACTCGGTCATCGAGGCGATGGCGTGCGGCCGGACCATGGTGTGCACCAACGTCGGCGGGGTCTCCGAGGCGGTCGGCGACGCCGGCTTCGTGGTGCCGCCGCGCGACGACAAGGCGATCGCCGACGCGTGCGTGACGCTGCTGCGCGACCCGCAGCTACGCGGACGGCTGGCCGCCCGGGCCCGCCAGCGGGTGCTCGACCGGTTCACGCTGGCCCAGTCGCTGGACGCCTACCGCGACCTGTACGAGCGGCTGGTCATCCCGCGGCTGCAGTCGCGCCCGGCCGGCGGCATGCGCAGCACCGGCCGGCTGCACGAGCTCGTCGCCCCGCGCGGCGCCGCCGTCGAGGCGGCGCCGTGATGCGCCACGCGCCGATGGCCGTCGCGGCGCGCGGATGGGCCACCGAGGACACCGTGGCGATGCCGATCACCGGGCAGGAGCCGTTGCTGGTGCGGCCCGCGCCGAGCACTGACCCGCTCGACGCGCTCGTCGCCGAGATCCACGCCGGAAGCGGCGGCCAGTTCGTCGACGGGCTGCAGCTGGCGGCGCTGCTGGAGGCGCAGGGCGTCACCGACCACACCGCGCGCGTGCAGTACGGCTTCCGCGACGTGTTCGAACTGGCCGCCGAGGCGCGCACCCGCCTGGCCGAGCTCGGGCACGAGGCGCCGCGGCGCCCCGCCCGCCCCCGCCGGCGCGGCCAGGCCGTGCGGGAGCTGCTGCACGGCGCGCTGTACCTGCTGCCGAGCGTGCTGTTCCCGGCGGTGCTCGCGATCGCGCGGCCGCACCCGCCGGTCCCCGCGATCGTCGCGGCCGGGCTGCTCGGCTGGGTGTGGGCCGGCGGGATGACGTGGATGGCGTACCAGTACCTCAACGCCGGTGAGGAGCGGGCCGCGGGCCGCTTCCTGGCGCTCGCCGCGGCGGTCGGCGTCGGGGTGGCCGGGCTGATCGGCGCGGGCAGCGCCGCGACCGGCGCCGGGGCGATCGCCGCGCTGCTGGTGCCCGCGGCGGTGGCCTACCAGCTGGCCAGCACCGTCCTGCTGTTCTTCGGCGACGAGGCGTGGCTGGTGGCGCTCATGGTGCCGGCGGTGCTCGCCGGTGGCGCGTTCCTGCTCGACCACCGGATGGCCCCGGCTGCGGCGATCGTGCCCGCGCTGGTCTGCGTCGCGGTCACCTTCGGCGTGGCGCTGAGCCGGGCGCTGCACGTGCCCGGCGAACGCACCCGGGCGCCGCTGCGGACGGTGATGCGGGGCCGCTGGGCGAGGCTCGCGCTCGTCGTCGCCTACACCGGGCTGCTGGCCGCCCTCGTGCTGCAGGCGCAGGTGCCGTACCTCGTGCACCACTTCGACATCCTGGTCACCGCGCTGCCGCTGGTGGTGTCGATGGGGTTCGTGGAGTGGCGGGCCCGCCGCTTCGACGAGCGCTCCCGGGACATGCTGCACGACCCGTGGGGGCCGCGACGCTTCCGGCGCCGGCTGTGGGGGCGGCTCGGCGCCGACGTCGCCGCCTGCTGGCTCGTCGCCGCGGCCGCGGCCGGGCTGCTGCTCGCGGCGCTGCGCCAGGCCGGCTCCCTCACGCCGTCCGTGGCGACGATGGCCGCCGCGAACGTGGTCCTCGCCGGCGCCTGCTTCCTCGTCTTCGTGCTGGCCGGCCACGGCGGCTACGGGCGGCTGTGCCTCGTGCTCGCCGTCGCGCTCGGCGCCTACTCGGTCGCGCCGGGGCCGTTCGCCGGCACCACCGCCTTCCTCGGCACCGTCACCCTCCTGTCCGCCCTGTTGGCCGTCGCGCTCACCCCGTCACTGGGCACCGTGCGGCACTACCGCTGACAACGGCTCTCACCGAAAGGCAACGCCAATGCACGCCGTCATCATGGCCGGCGGCCGGGGCGTCCGGCTCCGCCCGTACACCACCACCCTCCCCAAGCCGTTGATGCCGATCGGCGAGCGGCACGCGATCCTGGACATCGTCCTGGGCCAGCTGGCCTGCCGCGGCTTCACGTCGGTCATGCTCGCCATCAACCATCTCGGCCCGCTGATCCGCGCGTTCGTCGGCGACGGTTCCCGGTGGGGGCTGAGCGTGCGGTACGTCGAGGAGACCGCCCCGCTGTCCACGGCCGGCCCGCTGTTCACGATCAAGGACGACCTGCCCGAGCACTTCCTGGTGATGAACGGCGACCTGCTCACCGACCTCGACTACGCCGACCTGCTGGCCGGGCACCAGGTGTGCGGCGCGGCGCTGACCATCGCCACGGCGGCGCAGACCACCCGGTGCGAGTTCGGCGTGCTCGACGTCGCCGAGGGCCGGGTCATCGGCTTCACCGAGAAGCCCACGTACCGGCACCGGGTCTCGATGGGCGTCTACGGCATGTCGCGCAAGGCCCTGGAGCCGTACCCGCCGGGCCTGTCCATGGGCTTCGACCGGCTGGTGCAGGACATGCTGCGGCAGGGCTCGTTCCCCAACAGCTACGAGTTCGACGGCGTGTGGCTCGACATCGGCCGGCCCGAGGAGTACGACGAGGCGAACCGCCGCTTCGCCGAGCTCGAGGCCACCCTGCTGCCGGCGCGTGGGGCGGTGGCAGCATGACCGCCGCGGCGAAGCGGAGGCGGGCTAGCTGCGCTCTTGCCTTGGTTCCTGCTGCTGAAGGTAGGACGGCGTGAACCGGGCACGGGTGCTGCTCTTCGGCGCGAGCGGGTTCGTCGGCGCGGCCGTGCGCGCCGCGCTGGAGGCCGACCCGCGCATCGCCGCACTCACCTGCCCTCCGCGCAGCCGCCACGACCTGGTCGCCGGCGACCTCGCCGCGCTGAGCGCCCTCGTCCGCGAGGTCCGCCCCGACGTCGTCGTCAACTGCACCGGCCGGCTCACCGGCACCGGGCTGGACCTGATCGAGGCCAACACGCTGGTGACCGCCCGGCTCATCGAGGCCGTCGCGACGGCGGCGCCCGGCGCGCGGCTGGTGCGGCTCGGGTCGGCGTCGGAGTACGGCGTCGTCGCCCCCGGCGTCAGCGTCGGCGAGGACCATCCGTGCGCGCCCGTCGGCGAGTACGGCGTCACCCACCTCGCCGCCACCGGCCTGCTGCGGCTCGCCACCGCGGCCGGCCGGGTCGACGGGGTGACGCTGCGGGTGTTCAACCCGATCGGCGCCGGGCTGCACCGCGACAACCTGCTCGGCCGGGCCGCGGTGCTCATCCGCGACGCGATGTCCGGCGACGCGGACCGGGTGACGCTCGGTTCGCTGGGCGCCTACCGGGACTTCGTCGACGTCCGCGACGTCGCCGCCGCGGTGCTCGCCGCGGTGACGGCCCGCGAGCCCGGCGCCGGCGTGGTCAACATCGGCAGCGGCCGGGCGGTGACCGCCCGCGAGGCGGTGCGCCGGCTCGCCGAGGCCGCCGGGTACCAGGGCGCGGTCGTCGAGCAGGGCGCCGGCCCCGCCCGCTCGGCCGGCGTCGACTGGATCCGCGCCGACGTGGGCCGGGCCGAGGCCGTCCTCGGCTGGGTGCCCACCCACGAGCTGCCGGAGTCGGTGAAGGCGATCTGGGCCGCGCTCGACGCCGCCGTGCCGCGATGAGCCGGCCGGAGGCGGGCCGGCGCCGGATCGCGATCGCCGCGGCGCTGGTGCTCACCGTGTCGCCGGCGCTCGCGTGCACGGAGCCCGGCGCGCCTCCCGGCAGCGCGGCCGGGGACGGCTGGGTGTACCAGCTGCAGGGCTACGACCACGACGGGCTGGCGGCGCTCGCCCGCGCGCCGCAGCGGCTCGCCGTCATCGACCTGGCCCGGGACGCGGCCTCGGGCTGGTTCCGGCCGGACGAGATCGCCGCGCTGCGGGCGTCGGGCAAGCGGGTCCTCGCCTACTTCGAGATCGGCAGCATCGAGCAGTTCCGGCCGGAGTACGCCCCGTTGCGCGCCGGCGCCGGGGACCTCGTGCTCAACCGGTGGGCGGACTGGCCGAACGAGTACTTCGTCCGGTACTGGGACGAGCGCTGGTGGGACCGCGTGGTGCGGCCCCGCGTCGACCGGGCCCTCGCCGCCGGGTTCGACGGGGTGTACCTCGACACCCCGCTCGCCTACGAGGAGATCGACCTGAAGCTGGTCCCCGGCTGGACCCGCGACCGGCTGGGCCGCGCGATGACCGACCTCATCGCGCGGACCAGCCGGTACGCGAAGGCGCAACGGCCCGGGTTCTGGGTCGTGCCGCAGAACTCGCCCGAGCTGCGGCAGTACCCGGGCTACGTCGACGCGATCGACGGCATCGGGATGGAGGAGCTGTTCTACGAGGCCACCGACCGGCCCTGCAAGGAGGACTACTGCGCCGAGAACCTGGCCGGCGCACGGGCGCTGCGCGACGCCGGGAAGGTCGTGCTCGCCGTCGACTACGCCCGCAGGGCCGGCAACGTCCGCGCCGCCTGCGGGCGCTACCGCACCGAACGTTTCCTGGGGACCGTGACCACCCGGGAGCTCGACCGGGTCGCCGCGCCGTGCGGCTGACCCGCTCGTGCCGATTTACAACCGTGAAAGGATTCGCCAGCACATGGCAAGCACCGTTGGTGTCATCGGGATGGGCTACGTCGGCCTGACCCTGACCGCCGCCCTGGCCCGCAAGGGCTTCGTCGTCCACGGCGTGGACGTGCAGCCGGCCGTCGTCGAGTCGCTCAATCGTGGCCGCCCGCACATCTTCGAGCCCGGCGTGGCCGAGTCGTTCGCCGAGCACGCCGGCCGCAGCGTGTTCGTCGGCACCGCGCTGCCGCCCGGCGCCGTCGACGCGGCGGTGATCTGCGTGTCGACCCCCGTCGACGAGCACACCCGCCGGCCCAACCTGACCAACCTCGCCGCCGCGGCCCGCCAGGTCGCCGAGTCGTGCGGCCCCGACACCCTGGTCGTGGTGCGCAGCACCGTGCCGGTCGGCTCCAGCCGACGGGTGGTGCTGCCGCCGCTGCTGGAGGCGTGGGGCCGGGCCCGGCTCGTCATGGCGCCCGAGCGCACCATCCAGGGCCAGGCGCTGCGGGAGCTCGTCGAGCTGCCCCAGGTCGTCGGCGGCCTCGACCGGGAGAGCCTCGCCGCCGGCCTGCAACTGTTCGGCGGGCTGGCCAACCGGCTGGTGCCGGTCTCCAGCCTGGAGGCGGCCGAGCTGGTGAAGCTGTCCAACAACTGCCACACCGACCTCATCTACGCGTTCGGCAACGAGGTCGCGCTCATCGCCGAGCACCACGGCCTCGACCCGCTCGAGGTGATCCGGGCGGCCAACCTGGACTACCCGCGCCCCGACCTCGCCCGGCCCGGGTACGTCGGCGGCGGCTGCCTGTCGAAGGACCCGTACATCATGCTCAGCGAGAGCGGCGGGCGCCCGCCGTTCCTGGTCGAGCCGGCCCGCCAGCTCAACGAGTTCCTCCCGGTGCACGTGGCACGGACCGTCGTGGACCTGATCCGCCAGGAACGCGGCTCGACGCAGGGCGCGCGGCTGGCGGTGCTCGGCTGGGCGTACAAGGGCTGGCCGCCCACCGACGACATGCGCGGCACGCCGATCGCGGCGATGATGCCGATCTTCTCCGAGGCGGGCCTCACCGTGCTCGGCCACGACCCGCTGGTGACCGACGACGTGGTCCGCCAGTACGGCGGCGAGCCGACCAGCATCGACAAGGCGTTCAGCGACAGCGACGCGGTCCTCGTCATCAACGACCACCCCGACTACCGGGCGATCCGGACGGGCTCGGTCCTCGGCGCGCGGCGCCCGGCGGTCGTCTTCGACTCGTGGCGGATCCTCGACGAGGACGAGCTGACCGCGGCCGGCGTGCGCTACGCGGGCATCGGCTACCTCCCCGTGCGCGCGGAGGTGGCCGCGTGAAGACCCTGCTGCTCGGCGGGGCCGGGTTCATCGGCCTGCACCTCGCCCGCCGGCTCGTCGACGACGGGCACGAGGTGTCCATCGTGGACGACTTCTCCCGCGGCCGCAACGACGTCGAGCTCACCGAGCTGTCCCACGGGCCGCTGCTCGGGGTCCAGCACGGCGACCTGACCGACCCGGCGACGTGGCAGCGGCTGCCGCACGGCTGGGACCAGATCTACCTGCTGGCCGCGGTCGTCGGCGTGCGCAACGTCGAGGCCGACCCGGCCCGGGTGGTGCGGGTCAACACCCTGGCCGCACTGCACATGCTCGACTGGCTGGCCGGCGGCGAGCGGGTGTTCTTCGCCTCCACCAGCGAGGTGTACGCCGGTTCGGTGGACGCCGGCATCGCGCCGGTGCCCACCGGCGAGGCGGTCCCGGTGACGATCGGCGACGTCACGGCGCCCCGCTACGCCTACGCGGCCAGCAAGCTGCTCGGCGAGGCCGCGCTGCTGCACGGCGCCCGGGCCAAGGGGTTCGAGGCGGTCGTGGGCCGGTTCCACAACGTGTACGGGCCGCGGATGGGCGCCGACCACGCCATCCCGGAGATGACGCTGCGGGCGCTGCGCGGCGAGCACCCGTTCCGGGTCCCGGGGGCCGGCCAGACCCGGGCGTTCTGCTACGTCGACGACGCCGTCGAGGCGATGGTCCGGCTGATGGCGTGCCCGCAGGCGGCCGGGCGCATCGTGCACATCGGCGACGACACCGCCGAGACGAACATCGCCGATCTGGCCAAGCTCGTGCTGCGGGTCACCGGCTCGACCGCAGACCTCGAGCCGGCGCCGGGCGCGGCGGGCGCGGTCACCCGCCGCTGCCCTGACCTCTCGCTGCTGCGCGCACTGACCGGCTACCAGCCGGCCGTGCCGCTGGAGGAGGGCGTGCGGCGCACGGTGGAGTGGTACCGGTCGCGGGAGGCCCGATGAGCGGCCGGGACCCGATCGTCTTCTACTACGGCGCGGGCCGGCTCGACGACCTGCTCCGCTACCGGCAGGCGGTGCTGCAGCCGGAGTTCTACCCGCCGGAGGACCTGCGGCGGTTGCGGGCGGACGGCACCCAGCCGCTGGCCTACCTGTCGCTGTCGGAGGACCAGGGGCCGCCCGCCCCGTGGCAGCGGCCGGAGCGCAACCCGGACTGGGGCGGCGCGTTCGTCCACGTCGGACACCCGCAGTGGTCCGAGCACGTGCTGGGCCAGGCCCGGGCGGCGCTGGAGTCGGGCTTCGCCGGGCTGTTCCTCGACACGCTCAACGTCGAGCTGACCTACCCGGAGGACGTGCCGCCCCTGCTCGGCCTCGTCGCCGCGCTGCGCAAGGTGGCCGGACGGGCGTACATCCTGGCCAACCGCGGCTTCGGGATGCTGCCGCAGATGGCCGAGCACGTCGACGGCATCCTGTTCGAGTCGTTCTCGGCCCGCTGGACCGACGGCGGCTACGGCCCGTGGCCGCCGGACATCCTGGAGGGTCACGCCCGTGTCGCCGAGGAGCTGCCGCGCTACGACCTGGACCTGTACGCGCTCGACTACGCCGACACGCCGGGCCTCGCCGACTTCGCCCGCCGCCGCGCCGCCCTGTTCGGCATGCACTGCGTGGTGAGCGACCGCGCGTTGTCCCTGGTATGACCGGCGCCGGGGCGGGCACGGCCGCGCTCGCCCCGGCGCCGCCATCACCGTGACTGCTCGGCGAAGACCGTGCGCCACGCCTCCTCGTAGTCCGGCTCGCCGGCGCCGATCGGCGGGATGTCCCGGCCCCGCCGCAGGAGGCCGCCCGGGCCGAGCAGGTCCGCGCGCCACGTCACGAAGCGTCCGCGCAGGTCGTCGTGGCACAGGGCGCTCCAGGCCCACAGCCAGTCGACCATGTCGTCGGCGAGATGCAGGCGCCGGGCCGGCATGCCGCCGCGGGCGAAGTTGACCAGGAAGATCTCGAAGGTGGCCGGGTCGCGCAGCTGGGCGCAGTAGGCCGCGCCCTGGGTGCCGATCATGAAGGCGGCGCGCTCGACCAGCCGGGCCACGTTGCCGGGGGTGGGCGGGACGCCGCCGGTCGTGAGCAGCTCCATGAAGTAGTCCGGGTACAGCAGTGGCACGTCGCGCGGGGCCGGGTACGCCATGCCGCCCAATTATCGGCAGGGGCGATGCGGATCCGGGCGTACCAACGGGCCGACCGGTTCGCCGAACGACCGGTCGTGGTTCGGTACGGTGGTCTCCAACGAATCCGCCCCAGGACCGATGAGTCCGGCGCCGGGCGCCGGTATGTATCCCCGACAGGCTCGAAGCGACGACCTTCGCGGAGGTACACCGTGCACACCATCGACCAGACCGAAGTCCGTGACCTGATGTCCCGCATGGCCGCGGCCTGGGAAGCCAACGACCCCGACGCCCTCGCCGCGCTCTACACCGAGGACGCCGGTGTCGTCACCGCCGGCACGCACGCGCAGGGGCGCGACGCCATCCGCGCGTTCATGACCGCGGGATTCGCCGGACCCCTGAAGGACACGACGTTGTCGGAGGACTTCGAGCGGATCCGGTACGTCGGGCAGGACATCGCCATCGTCAACGGCGTCGGCGGTCTCGTCCTGCCGGGCGAGGACACGGTGCAGACCGGCCTGCGCCGCCGATCCACGTGGGTGCTGGCCCGCACCGGCGAGGGCTGGCTCGTCGAGGCGTTCCACAACTGCCCGGCCGGCGGCTGAGCGGCGCCATGACCACGTCCGTGCCGACCGGCTTCGAGAGCCGGACCGCGCCGCTGCGCGCCGAACTGCTGGCCCACTGCTACCGGATGCTCGGCTCGTTCCAGGACGCCGAGGATCTGGTGCAGGAGACGCTGCTGCGGGCCTGGCGCGCCTACGACCGGTTCGACGAGCGAAGGGCGTCGCTGCGGACCTGGCTGCACCGCATCGCCACCAACGCCTGCCTCAACGCGCTCGAGGGCAAGCGGCGCCGTCCGCTGCCCTCGGGCCTGGGCGAGCCCGGCGACGATCCGCGGTCGCCGTTCGTGTCGGACCGGGACGTACCGTGGCTGCAACCATTTCCCGACGCGCGCCTCGGCGATCCGGCGGCCGTGGTGCAGGCCCGCGGCGACCTGCGCCTGGCCCTCATCGCCGCGCTGCAGCTGCTCCCGCCCCGGCAGCGGGCCATCCTCATCCTGCGCGAGGTGCTGGAATGGCCGGCCGCCGAGGTGGCGGCGGTGCTGGACACGACGCCGGCGGCGGTCAACAGTGGCCTGCAGCGGGCCCGGGCGCGCCTCGAGTCGGCCGGCCTCGGCCCGGAGCGCGTCAGCGAGCCGGACTCGGCGGCGCAGCGGGCGCTGGTCGACCGGTACGTCGAGGCGTTCGTCGCGGCGGACCTCGCCGCGCTGGCCGGCCTGCTCACCGAGGACGCGGTGCTGGAGATGCCGCCGCTGCGCAACTGGTACCGCGGGCGGGACCGGTACGCCGGGTTCATCGCGCTCGTCCACGAGCTGCGCGGCCGCGACTGGCGAATGCTGCCGGTCGGCGCGAACGGGCAACCCGCCGTGGCGGCCTACGTGCGGGCCGGCGACGGGTACGAGCCGCACTCCGTGCAGGTGTTCACGGTGACCCCGGCGGGCATCGCGCACGCGATCGCCTTCGTCGACCCGGCGGTCTTCGTCGCCTTCGCCCTGCCGTCCCGGCTTCGCTGAGCGCCCCTTCACGCTGGATCGACACACCGGCCTCGAACTGGGCCGGCAGCGACGTGTTCCAGAACATCATCAACGGCACCGGCCCCCAGGGCGCGGGCGGCGGCTACAAGGCCGTGCTCGACAACCTGCGCAAGCACGACCCGCGGTTCCCCTCGGTCGAGCACCTCGACAGCCTCATCAAGGTCGGCAACATCAGCGCCCGAGTGGTGGTCACGGTCCGCTGATCGCGGAGACGGATGACACGCCGCCCGGCCCGCAGGCCGGGCGGCGTGGCCGTTTCAGGCGCCGCTCACGTGTCGGCGAGCTGCAGGACGCAGGTCACCAGGCGGTCGATGTACTCCGGGGTCAGGCCGTCGATGCCGAAGAGCGCCCGGACGTACAGCGGCGCCAGGATGTGGTCGACGACGTCCAAGGGGTGGGGCGGATGCTCCCCCCGCTCGGCCGCCCGGTCCACCATCGCCTGCAGCTGCGCGCCGCGGGCGGCCAGGAAGCGCTCGCGGGCCTCCAGGCCCGACGGTCCGGCCGTGGACAGGGCGAGCATCAGGCGCAGGACCGCCAGGCCGGACGGGCCGGTGACGTCGCGGAGCACGCCGGCGGCGTAGGCGTGCAGGTCGCCGCGCAGCGAGCCCGTGTCGGGAATCGGGGAATACGTGGTCAGCCAGGTCAGGGAGACCTCCGAGAACAGCGCCTCCAGGGTGCCCCAGCGCCGGTAGATGCTGCTGTCCGCGACCCCGGCCGCCGCCGCCACGTCGCCCACCGTGAAGTTGCCGTAGCCGCGCTCGGCGACGAGGGCCATCACCGCGCGGTGGACGTCCTCGCGCACCCGGGCACTGCGGCCGCCGGGCCGCCGGGTCTTCTCCTCGCTCACGGTCCGAAGCTTAACGCAGTTCACACTTGCGTTAAGACCCGCGGTCGGCCTACGGTCTTAACGCAATCAGCCACTGCGTTAGGGAGCCGTCGTGATCGACCGTATTGATGCCGCCATCGACATGACGACCGCGGTCGTCGCCGGACTCGGGCCGCAGCGACTCGGCGAGCCGTCGCTGTGCCCCGGCTGGAGCGTGCGCGACGAGCTCAACCACCTCGTCGGCGGAGTGCGCATCTTCGCCGCCCAGCTGTCCGGGGGCGAGGCCGGGCGCGACCACGAGGACGACTGGCTCGGCGACGACCCGGCCGGGGCGTTCAAGGTCGCCGCCGAGCTGGACCGGGCGGCGTGGCACCGGCCCGACGCCCTCGACGGGACCGTCCGGCTGGGCTTCGGCGAGGTGCCCCGGCCGATGGCCGCGAACATCCACCTGACCGAGGTGCTGGTGCACGGCGCCGACCTGGCCGTGGTCGGCGGCCGGGAGGACCTGGTGGACCAGCGCCTCTGCGAGGGGCTGCTGGCCACCATGCGGAGCATGGACATGACGCCGTTCCGGCGCCCGGGCATGTTCGGACCCGAACGACCGGCGCCCGCCGACGCCCCGGCGCACCGCCGCCTGCTCGCGTACCTGGGCCGCGAGCTGTAACCGGACCCCCTACAGCGGCAGGTCCAGGGCGCGCAGGCGGTCCGGGTCGGCCAGCACGTCGACGGCGACGATCCGCCCGCCCGTCACCGTGAACGCCATGACGAACAGCGGGCGGTCCGGCGCCGCGGCCACCACCACGCCCGCGGCGCCGTTGACCAGGACCGGGTAGACGAACGGCGAGAGCCGCGACGACGCCAGCGCCTGGGTGGCCACCTGCTCCGGGCCGTGCAGGGTGAACGTGAGCCGCGGGCGGGTCGGTCCGCCGTCGGAGTGCAGGATCACGTCCGGGTCGAGGACCTCGACCAGCGCGGCGAAGTCGCCGGTGCGCGAGGCCGCGAAGAACGCGTCGACGACCGCGCGCTGCCGGTTCACGTCCCGGTCGGGGGCGGTGGGCCGGCCCTGGACCCGACGCCGGGCCCGGCTGGCCAGCTGGCGCACGGCGGCGGGCGTGCGGTCCAGCATCGGCGCGATCTGCTCGAACGGGACCGCGAACATGTCGTGCAGTACGAAGGCCAGGCGCTCGGCCGGGGAGAGCGTCTCCAGCACGACGTGCAGTGCCAGGCCGACCGAGTCGGCCAGGAGCGCCTCGTGCTCCGGGTCCAGCCCCGACGCCGGGCTGACGATCGGGTCGGGCACGTGGATGTCGAGCGGGTCCTCACGGCGCTGGGCGCGGGCGCGCAGCAGGTTGAGGCAGACCCTGGCCACGATGGTGGTCAGCCACGCCTCGAGGCTGGTCACGCCCTCCGTGCCGGCCCTGCTCGCCCGCAGCCAGGTCTCCTGCACGGCGTCGTCGGCCTCCGCCGTGGAGCCCAGCATGCGGAAGGCGACGGCCCGCACCCGGCCCCGGTGCTGTGCCCAGTCCTGCTCGTTCACGCCCTATTCAGTACCGCATCAGCCCCCGCCGCTCGATGGCGACACCGGGCCCGTGGCCATCGTCACGACCGGTTCGCGCCTGCAACGGCCGCTACGCGCAGTGGCCCACGTCACGTCACATCGGTTCGCTCCCGCGGGTCTGCGTGATGACGAACCACCTGACGTGAACGGAGAAGGCCATGACCACCACCCCGATCCTGGTGACCGGCGGCACCGGAACCCTCGGCCGCCTGCTGCTGCCCCTGCTGCGCGAGGCGGGCCGGCCGGTGCGCGTGCTGAGCCGTAACCGCCCGGCCGAGCCGGTGCCCGGCGTCGAGTACGTCGCCGCCGACCTGGCCACCGGGGAGGGCGTCGCCGCGACCGTGGCCGGCGCGGGCACGATCGTGCACTGCGCCGGCTCGGCCAAGGGCGACGACGCGAAGGCCCGCACCCTGATCAGGGCGGCCGAGGGGGCCGAGCACCTGGTGTACATCTCGGTCGTCGGCGCCGACCGGGTGCCGGTGCGCAGCGCCGCCGACCGGGCGATGTTCGGCTACTTCGGCGCCAAGCGGGCCGCGGAGCTGCTCGTCGAGGAGTCGGGCATCCCGTGGACCACCCTGCGGGCGACCCAGTTCCACGAGCTGACCCTGACCACGATCCGCCAGATGGCGAAGATGCCGGTGGTCCCGGTCCCGGCGGGCGTGCGTTTCCAGCCCGTCGCCGGCGCCGAGGTGGCCGCCCGGATGGCCGAGCTGGCGCTGGGCGCCCCCGCGGGGCTCGTCCCGGACCTGGCCGGGCCGCGCGTCTACGGCATGGACGAGCTGGTCCGCTCGTACCTGCGGGCCGCGGGCAAGCGTCGGCCGGTGCTGCGCATGCGGATGGCCGGCGGCGCCTACCGGGCGGTGTGCGCGGGCGCGAACCTGGCCCCCGGCCGCGCCGTGGGCACGGGCACCTGGGAGGCCCACCTCGCCGCCAATGTGCGGCCCTGAACGGGTCAGCGGCGGGCGGCGTGGGCGTGTAACCTCCCGCGCGTGAACGGCAAGATCGCGGCCGGTGTGGCCGTGGCGCTGGTGGCGGGTTGCTGCGGTTTCGCGCTGTACCGCCACTTCGCCCCGAATCATCACGCGTCCGGCGACAAGGGGTGCGTGGTGGACGCGGCCAAGGCGGGCCAGCTGCAGCCCGGGCGGTGCGCCGACTCCCACCAGGCGGAGATCGTCGACTTCTTCTACCCGGACGGGGCGCAGGACGGCTGCCACAAGTCGGCCGAGGAGTTCCTCGGCGGGCCGCTCGCCGACTCCCAGGTCGAGCTGAGCCTGCTCGACTACGTGCGGGAGGACTACACGTCGCAGGCGTGCGCGCTCTTCGTGGTCAGCGACTCCGAGGGCACCCGGGCGCCGCACAGCGGCAGCCTGCAGGGCACCATGAGCGGCGACCGCCCGATGGCCGCCACCTGCGGGCGGTACACCGACGGCGTGCTGACGTACGTGGCGTGCACCGAGCCGCACGCGGCTGAGTACGTCGGATCCACTGTGGACGGCGGCGAGCACGAGGCGAGCTGCCGCCAGGCGGCCGCGGCGTACCTCGGGCTGAGCGCGGAGGAGTTCGCGGGCCGGCACGACCTGCAGTCGCACTGGCTGAAGACCCCGCGCGACGGCGGCCGGGTCGGCTGCGTCGTCGTGGAGACCTCCGGCAAGGACGTCATGACGAAGTCGGTCAAGGGCCTGCGCACCGGCCCGCTCCCGGTCTGACCCACGGCGGGCGTCGCGGGCGGTACCGTCGAGGCATGATCCGGAAAAGGGTGCTCGTGTCCGGGCAGGTGCAAGGGGTGTACTTCCGCGACACCTGCCGCCGGGTGGCTCAGGCACGCGGGGTGGCCGGGTGGGTGCGCAACCTCCCGGACGGGCGGGTCGAGGCCGTGTTCGAGGGCGGCGAGGAGCCGGTCGGGGACCTCGTCGCGTGGGCCGGGCAGGGGCCGGAGACGGCCGAGGTGACCGGCGTGGTCGTGCACGACGAGACGGCCGAGGGCCTGGCGGGCTTCGAGATCCGCAGGGGCCGATGACGACCGGGGTGTTCCCTCATAATGCCGTGATGGACCTGCTGTACCGCAACTTCCGGACCAACGGAGAGCTGACGCTGGTCATGCCGCAGCGCCTCCTCGCGGACGACGACCGCGGCGTGCTGACCTGGCGCCCGATCGGCACCCCGCACCTCTTCCTGCGCACCGTGGACGGCCGCGACCGCCGCGAGGTCCCGTTCGCGCAGCGCCACACGGTGCGGTGGCGGCTGACCCCGCTGGTCTGGTCGTCCCGGCACGTGCTGCACCTGTTCCGCCCGGGCCGCGCCCACTCGGTGTGGTGGATGTTCGACGAGGACTTCCGCCTGGACCGCTGGTACGTCAACCTGGAGGCCCCGCCGGCGCGCTGGAGCGGCGGCGTCGACACCTCCGACCACGCCCTGGACCTGGTCGTCGCCGCCGACCGCACCTGGCGCTGGAAGGACGAGGACGAGTTCGAGGAGCGCATCGGCCACCCGAGCTACTGGACCGCCGAGCAGGCCGCCGGGATCCGCGCCGAGGGCGAGCGGGTCGTCGCCGACGTGGAGGCCGCGGCCTTTCCCTTCGACGGCACGTGGTGCGACTTCCGCCCCGACCCGTCCTGGCCCCTGCCCGCCCTCCCCGACGAGGGCTGGGACCGCCCCCGGGCGACGAGCCCGTGAGCCGGCCCCGTAGGCCGGGTCAAAACGGTGGTCTTCACCCCCCACCGGCTGCACGCCATTCTGGGAGGCTCCTGATGGGCTCGTCCTCGTGGTCGTACTCCGTGCCCTACCAGGGCGACGTGAACGCCGCGCTGCAGCGGCTTCGGCAGGAGGTCTTCGAGTGCGGCGAGTACTACCGTGAGTCGCCCGGTGACGGCCTGAACAGGGCCCGGCCGACGGGCCCGGACACGTTGGTGGACGCCCAGCCGCACTCAGGCACGCACTCCGTCATCGACATGGTCAACGGGGTCTCGGCCGAGCCCGCCTTCGCGACGGTCTCGCCGCTGGCGCCGGACAACCTGGCGTACACCTTCGGCACCGAAACCCCGACAGCCGGGCAGGTCGAGACCGAACTGCTCATCGGCGACCTGCGCCACGAGCGGGACCGCTGGGTCGGGACGTACATCGTCAGCTACCACGACGGCCGGCCCGACCGCATCCACTTCTTCGGCAGCTCCGGAGACTGAGCCCGTCACGCCCGGGTCAGGCGGTCCCGGGCGAGGTGGTGGCCGCCGACCGGCTGATCGAGACCACCCGCCGAAATCTACCCCGCCGCCCGCGCCTCCCCGGCCGTCCAGGCGAACTGGCGGGCCGTCAGGCCGAACCAGCGATCGGTCAGGCCCTCGTCGGCCATGCCGAGCCGGCGCGCCACCGCCTGCGACGCGGCGTTGTCGGGATCGGTCAAGGCGAGCACCCGACCCATGCCGGCCGCCGCCGCGGCGTCGAGCAGCGCCCGCGCGGCCTCGGTGACCAGACCCCGCTTCTGGTGGTCGGGATGCAGATGCCAGCCGATCTCGATCTGATCGGTGGGACCGCCGGCGTCGTGCAGCGGCAGGAGCAGCACCGTCCCCACGGGCTCCGTGCCCTCGACGGGCACGAGCGCCCAGAGCCCCAGGGGCGCGTCGAGGCTCGCCTCCCGCTCGTGCCACCGGCCGAGCCGCTCACGCGCCTCCGCCAGGTCACGAACGGCGCGCCGCGGCGGTGCGCCGAGCCAGCGCATGACCTCCCAGCGCGAGTAGATGTCGAAGTACGCGGGCAGGTCGCCCTCGTCCCAGCGCCGCAACCGAATCCGTGCCGTCCGCAGCAGTTCCATCGCCACAAGCTAGCGGGCCCCCCGGCCGGCGGTCCGCACCTGGTCGTCGTTGGTACCCTCCGGGCATGTTCCGTGAGGCCCGGCCTGACGACTTCGAGCAGATCGTCCGGCTCTACCGCCAATTGCAGCCCGGCGATCCCGTGCTGACGGACGGATCCGACGCGGCGGTCTTCCATCAGATCCTGAGCGCTCCGGGATTGCACCTGTTCGTGCTCGAACTGGATGGGGTCGTCGTCGCCACGACGTACCTCAACGTGATCCCCAACATCACTCGCTCGGCGTCGCCCTACGCCGTCATCGAGAACGTCGTCGTCGAGGAGTCCCGGCGTGGCGCGGGTCTGGGCAAGCAGGTCATGGCCGGCACGCTCCAGGCCGCATGGAGCGCGGGCTGCTACAAGGCGATGCTGATGACGGGCTCGCGCAGGCCTGCGACCCACGCCTTCTACCGAGCCTGCGGCTTCTCAGCCGACGCCAAGACCGGCTACGTCGCCCGCCCCGTCCCCGCCGGGCGCGAGCACCCAGTCCCGGAACGTCAGGAGCAGTCGAACCGATAGTCGTGGGGCCGGTCCGGACATGAGACGCAGGTGAAGATGTAGATGCCGCCGGCGTCGCCGAGCATCAGCCCGGCCGGGTTCTGCAGCGCCCGCCACGGATGCTCGTCGGAGCTGTCGAAGCCCCAGCCGGCCATGGCGGCCCGGTCCTCCAGCGGAATCCACCGGCGCTCGTCGCCCCGGCTGAACTCCCAGCTCGCCACGGTGAGAAGGTGCTCCATCCGGGCGCCGCAGGCGCAGTCCGGCCAGTCCGGCGACTGCGTCCAGCCCGGGTAGCCGCCGACCTTGATCCTCGGGGCCACGGACAGGTCGTAGTCGTAGTCCCACCCGGTCTCGGCCCGAAGCCGGCGTACCGGTTCCTCGATCTCTGACCCCAGTTCCCACGGCAGGTCCATGGACGGGTATTCGACCACCCGCTCCGGGTCGACGACACACGCGCCGGGCACACGCCAAGGATCGGCGTCCTCGTGCGGAGCCGGCATCGTCGCCAGCGGACGCCCGATCGCCGAGCGCCGCCGCCACCGCAACTGCGGCACCGGTGCGCTCCAAGGATCGTGATCGAACGGGCACCACAGCACCTGCAGCACGTCCGAGCCCTTCGGAAACGGCACATCCGGTACGTCTTCGGCAAGCAACTGCAGGACCGGCACCAACGGCACCGCGGCACCGTCCGGGTGCTCCAGGAGCAGCGCATCCGCACACGTCGGCCACGGCTCGTCCGCCGGCCACAGCAGCGGCCCGCCCACGGAGCTGCCCTCGACCGACGGCCTGCCCCGGCGCGGATGCAGCCGGGTGGTGACCCGCGCCAAGGCCCGCAGCTGAGGGAGCACGGCCTCCACATCGACCGGACCTCGCGGAGTGGTGTGCACGGAAAGATCCTAAAGGCCGGCTACGCACGTAGGCTGCCGTGGTGATCAGCTGGGAGCGGGCCTTCCACGCGTTCGGGCCGGCGCGGGGCGGGCACGAGCTGCTCGACGTCCTGCGGCGAGGCGAGCTGGAGCGCTACGCCTGCGAGCATCCTCGCGAAGGGTTGGATCCCTACTCGTTCCTGTGGTCGGCGCTGTACTGCGCCGGCCGGATCACCCCGGCGACGGTTCTCGGCCTGAGATACCTCGCGTCGGCCCTCACGGCGGAGGACTTCGGCGGCGACGATCCGACGCTGCGCGAGGCCGTGGTGTGGTGGCTTCGGGAGGTGACCCGCGCCGTCGTCGACGGCACCTATCTCGACCAGGCGCGACGGATGGCTCGTCGCCGCGATGACCCGGCCGTGAACGAGTGGCTGGACGAGTACCTGCGACATGAACGGTCGGTCCACGACTGGGGTGAGGGCGACGAGCCCGGGCGCGTGCTGCTGGCCGCCGCCGAGGCGGACTGCTTCGACGCGCTGCCCGAGGTCTTCGAGCCGGTGGCGTCGCTGCTCGTGGCCCGGCAACCGGAGCGGCTGCGCACGGTCGCCGCGAGCGCCGCCGCGGCGCTGGTGCGCCACCCGGAGCTTCATCGCCGCCGCGAAGCGATCACGGCGTACCATCTCGCCGAGGCCGCCCGGGGAACGCCACTGCACCGTGCGTCGATGCTGCTGGGCCTCGGTGAGCTGGGCGGTCCGACGCTGCCCTGGCTGGACGATCCCGACCTCGGCGTCCGGGTCTGCGCGGCCCTGGCACCAGATCTCGCCGGCACCGCGGCGGCCACGCGGGTGCTGCGGTCAGCCGCGCTCGACCCGGCGGCGCTCCACCACGCCTTCGGCGACGTGCGGCTTCCCCAGCTGCTGTCACTGAACGAGGCCGTCGCGGAAGCACTGTGCGAACGCGTCGAGGACCTCGGCCCGCTGCTGGACGGCGCCACCGCCGCGGTCGCCTACGACGGGCCGGCCGGCGATGGGGTGTTGTGCGAGCCGTACCTGCGCAAGGCCTTCCCGCGAGGCGTCCTGCACGGCGGCACCGACGCGCATCGAGCCCTCGCCCGCGCGGTCGCGGCCAGCGACAACCCCTGGCGTGACGACAAGCGTTGGACCGCCGTGTTCGCCCGGACCGGACTGCCCGCCGAGCGCGAAGCCTGGCTCGCGGCAGCCCGCTCGGATGGTTGAGGTCACCGCGGCCGGGCGGCTTCTCTGGCGTCGGGCGGCTGACGCGGCTGCGTCAGGAGGCGAGCACGACCGGGACCACGTCGGGGGCCTCGCGGCGGATCAGCTCCGCGGTGCTGTCATCCGGCTGGTCCTGGGAGGCCACCTCCGCCTCCACGCGCAGCCGGTAGCTGTCCACCTCGCGGTCGATCTGCTCGTCGGTCCAGCCGAGGACGTCGGCCATCAGGGTGGCGACGGGCCGTACCGCGGTCATGCCCCGGTCGAACGTCTCGATCGAGATGCGGGTCCGGCGGGTGAGCACGTCCTCGACGTGGCGGGCGCCCTCGGCCTCGACGGCGTAGCGCGCCTCCGCCCGCAGGTAGTCGTCGGCGCCGGGCACCGGCCGGGCCAGGCCCGGGTCGGCTTGGATCAGCTCCAGCACCTCGGGGACGAGGGTGCCGTACCGGCTGAGAAGGTGCTCGACCCGGGCGACGTGCAGGCCGCTCTCGGCGGCGAGGGTGGCGCGCCGGTTCCACAGGGCCGCGTACCCGTCGGCGCCGACGAGCGGGACCTGGTCGGTGCACGACGGGGGTACCGCCGCGCCCAGGTTGTGGACCGCGGCGTCGACCGCGTCGGCGGCCATCACCCGGTACGTGGTGTACTTGCCGCCCGCGACCGCGACGACGCCGGGCACCGGCGTGGCGACGAGGTGCTCGCGGGACAGCTTCGACGTGAGCTCCGACTCGCCGGCCAGCAGCGGGCGCAGGCCGGCGTAGATGCCCTCGACGTCGTCGCGGCGCAGCGGCGTGGCGAGGACCTTGTTGACCTCGCGCAGCAGGTAGTCGATGTCGGTGCTCGTCGCGGCCGGGTGCGCCTTGTCCAGGGTCCAGTCGGTGTCGGTCGTGCCGACGATCCAGTGTCGGCCCCACGGGATGACGAACAGCACGCTGGTCGCGGTGCGCAGGATCATGCCGGTGGCGGAGCGGATGCGGTCGCGGGGCACGACCAGGTGGATGCCCTTGGAGGCGCGGACGCGGAACTGGCCGCGTTCGCCGATCATCGCCTGGGTGTCGTCGGTCCAGGCGCCGGTCGCGTTGACGACCTGCCGGGCGCGGACCTCGAACTCCCGGTCGTCCTCCAGATCGCGCACCCGCACGCCGGTGATCCGTCCGCCCTCGCGCAGGAAGCCGATGACCTGCGCGCGGGTCAGCACGTGCGCGCCGTAGGCGGCGGCGGTGCGGGCCACGAACATCGTGTGCCGGGCGTCGTCGACCTGCGCGTCCCAGTACTGGATGGCACCGACGAGGCTGTCCGGGCGCAGCGCCGGGCAGATCCGCAGCGCGGCGCGCCGGGTCAGCTGGCGGTGGCGCGGCAGTGCGCCCTGGCCGCGGCCGGCCATGATGTCGTACAGCGTGACGCCGGCGCCGACGTAGCCGCGCTCCCACACGCGGCGGGTGAGCGGGTACAGGAAGCGCACCGGCCGGACCAGGTGCGGGGCCAGGCGGCGCAGGAGGAGGTTCCGCTCGCGCAACGCCTCGCGGACCAGCCGGAAGTCGAGCATCTCGAGGTAGCGCAGGCCGCCGTGGATGAGCTTGCTCGACCGGCTCGAGGTCCCGCTGGCGAAGTCGCGCATCTCCAGCAGGCCGGTGGACAGGCCGCGGGTGGTGGCGTCGAGGGCGCAGCCGGCCCCGACCACGCCGCCGCCGATGACGACGACGTCGAGCTCGGCGGCGGTGAGGGCCACGAGGGCCTCGTCCCGGGCGGTGGGCGACAAGGTGCCGGTGTGATCCACGGTCAGGCCCCGATCTCGATCCAGTCCAGGCTTCGGCGGACGGCGTCGTGCCAGCGCTGGTACCCCTCGGCGCGCTGCTGCGGGGACCAGGTGGGCTTCCAGCGGTGCGACTCGTGCCAGTTGGCCCGCAGCTCGTCCGTGTCGTTCCAGTAGCCGGCCGCGAGGCCGGCGGCGTAGGCGGCGCCGAGCGCGGTGGTCTCGGCGACCATGGGCCGGCTCACCGGCACGCCGAGGATGTCGGCCTGCAGCTGCATGCACAGGTCGTTGGCGGTGACGCCGCCGTCGACCTTGAGCACGTCGAGGGTCACGCCGGAGTCCTGCTGCATCGCCTCGACGACGTCGCGGGACTGGTAGCAGATCGCCTCCAGGGTGGCGCGGGCGAGATGCGCGTCGGTGTCGTACTGCGACATCCCCACGATCGCGCCGCGCGCGTCCGCCCGCCAGTAGGGCGCGAACAGGCCGGAGAAGGCGGGCACGAAGTACATGCCGCCGTTGTCCGGCACCCGGGCCGCGAGGGTTTCGCACTCGGCCGCGGTGCCGATGATGTGCAGGCGGTCGCGCAGCCACTGCACGGCCGCGCCGGTGACGGCGATCGAGCCTTCCAGGGCGTACACCGGCGGCGCGGAACCGAACCGGTACGCGACCGTGGTGAGCAGGCCGTGTTCGGAGCGGACCGGTTCGGTGCCGGTGTTGAGCAGCAGGAAGTTGCCGGTGCCGTACGTGTTCTTGGCCTCGCCGGGCGTGAAGCAGACCTGCCCGACGGTGGCGGCGTGCTGGTCGCCGAGCGCGGCGGTGAGCGCGATCCCCTCCGTGGTGTGGCCGTAGCTGCTGGGATCGGACGACGGGCAGATCCGCGGCAGCATCGCGCGGGGCACGCCGAAGCACGCCAGCAGCTCGTCGTCCCAGTCCAGCGTCTCCAGGTCCATGAGCATGGTCCGGCTGGCGTTGGTCACGTCGGTCGCGTGGACCCGGCCGCCGGTGAGGTTCCACAGCAGCCAGGTGTCGATGGTGCCGAAGAGCGCGTCGCCCCGCTCGGCCGCGTCCCGGGCGCCGTCGACGTGCTCGAGGATCCACTGCAGCTTGCCGCCGGAGAAGTACGTGGCCGGGCGCAGTCCGCTCTTGTGGCGGATGAGCTCGCCGCGCCCGTCGCGGTTGAGGGCCTCGGCGATCCGGTCGGTGCGGGTGTCCTGCCACACGATCGCGTTGCCGAAGGGCGTGCCGGTGCGCCGGTCCCACACCACGGTGGTCTCGCGCTGGTTGGCGACGCCGAGGGCGCGGATCTGGTACCCCTGGAAGGCCTCGCCGGCGACGAGGAGCGCGTTGCGCAGGATCTCGTCCGGGTCGTGCTCCACCCAGCCGGCCCGCGGCAGGATCTGGCGGTGCTCGACCTGATGCCGGGCCACGACGCTGCCGTCGTGGTCGAACACCATCGCGCGGGTGCTCGTGGTGCCCTGGTCGATCGCCCCGATGTAGTCAGCCACTGGTCTGGTCCACCCTTCCCGGCTCGCGCTGATCGATCGGCAGGTACCGCGAGACGGCGAGGCGGTACGCGCCGGCACCGATGACGCCGCCGATGACCGGCGCGACGATCGGCACCCAGAAGTACGGGTAGCCGGTCTGGTCCACGAACGCGCCGCCGTACCCGGTGAAGAACGACGCGACCCGGGGCCCGAAGTCGCGCGCCGGGTTGATGGCGTACCCGGCGGCGGAGCCCCAGGCCATGCCGATCGCGACGACGATGAGCCCCACGATCAACGCGGTCAGGTTGGCCCGCGGCGCGACGTTGAGGACGTCGGTGACGGCCAGGATGAGAAACAGCAGGATGGCCGTGCCGATGATCTGGTCGAGGAACGCGTTGCGCACGTCGACCGGCAGGGTGCCGTTGCCCGGCAGGGTGGAGAAGACGATCTGGGTCTTGACGGTGTGCCGCGGGTCGACGGCGTGCAGCATCGAGCCGTAGTTCCAGCGCACGAGCAGGGCGCCGATGAACGCGCCAAGGGTCTGCGCCAGGGAGTACGGCAGCACCTTGCGCCACTCGAAGCCGCTGAACATGGCGAACGCCACGCTCACGGCCGGGTTGAGGTGGCCGCCGCTGATGCGCCCGGCGACGTACACGCCGAACGTCACCCCGAATCCCCACGCCCATGCGATGCTGTCGTGCCCGCCGAGCCCGCCGGCGAGGACCTGCGCGACAGAGCCACACCCGAACAGGACGAGAATCATCGTCCCGGCGAACTCCACCGAGAGTTCTGCGGCCAGTCTGTCTTCGCGCAACCAGCGCAACACAGCCATCGCCGCGAACTACCCTGCCGCAGTGCTCCTACACCCACGGCAAAACGCAGAGGGCCCCCGACACGTCGGGGACCCTCCTTTATGCAATTGTCGTTCCGCCGTCATGAAATGACAAAAATGACAGTTTCGTGACGGCCGCGGTTATCAGTTGAACATGAAATCCGCGGTGTGGGTGGTGCCGTCGATCAGCGTGACAACGAGCCGCCCGCACGTCTTCGCCTGGTCCTTCTGCGTCTTCCAGACGTAGGTGTACTGGTCGGATGCCGCGTCGTAGGTCAGCGAGCTCGACCCGGCCGTGACCGTCGACTCCACCTGGTCCTGCGGGGCCGACGTGTCGCACGCGACCGTCCGCACCGCCGGGGTACCGCCGGAGAAGACGTTCAGGCCCTGGTTGCCGGAGAGACCGAACTTCACCGGAACCGCGCTGCCGGCCTTGACGACGTTGAGCTTGCCGACGTTGATCGGCGAGCCGAAGTCGCGCCAGCCGAACACCACCTGGTAGGTGACGCTGACCGGAGCGGCCGTGTTGCCGGCGCGGTCACGGCCACCCGAGCAGGTGGCGGTGAAGTAGCCGACCTTCGGACCGCCGGTGACGGACAGGGTCGCGGCCTTCGCCACGCCGCTGCCGGCGTCGGTCGTCGTGCAACCGGGCGTGACGGGCACACCCAGCGTGATCTGCTGGCCCTGGGTGACGCCGGTGACCGCCACGGTCGGCGCGGTCACGTCCTCGGCCTCGGTGACGGCCTTGTACGCGTTGACCAGCCCGTATCCGAAGAAGCCGTTGACGTTCGGGTTCGCGGGGTCCACCTTGCACCGGCCCTGGGTGTAGTCAGTGCCGGAGGTGGGGCAGGCAAGCGGGATCGCCTGCTTGCGCAGCAGTTCCGCGATGTAGTCCGGGGTCGCCCCCGGGTGCTTGGACACCAGCAGCGCGGCGACGCCCGCCACGTGCGGCGACGCCATCGAGGTGCCCGAGAGCGTGCGGTAGCTGCTGACCCCGGTCGAGGGGGACGTGGAGTAGATACTCGAGCCGGGTGCGGCCACGTCCACGGCCCCGAGGCCGAAGCTCGAGAAGGACGACCGCGCCGGCTGCGTGGTCAGGCCCGGGGCCCACGGCCCGACGGCCGTCGCGGGGACGGTCGGCTGGGTCGTGGAGGAGACCGTCACCACGCCGGGCAGTTCGGCCGGCAGGTCGAGGCAGCTCGGGTCGAGCGTGCGGCGCACCGGGTTGGTGTCGTCGGGGCTCGTCGTGTCCACCGTCTTGTTGGCGAGGTCCTGGTTCTCGTTACCCGCCGCCGCCACGTTGAGGATCCCGTGCTCGGTGGTGTAGCCCACCGCCCGGCGGACAGCCTCGACGACCGGCGCCTGGTCGGCCTGGCTCTCGCACCAGTACAGCCAGGGGTCGATGTAGTAGCTGTTGTTCGTGACCTGGATGCCGTGCTCCGCCGCCCAGACGAAGCCGCAGATCGCGTACTCGGGGTAGATGAAACCGTCGGAGTTGACCACCTTGATGGAGGCCAGCTTCACGCCGGGCGCGACGCCGACGATGCCGACGCCGTTCTTGGCCGAGGCGATGGTCCCGGCCACGTGCGTGCCGTGGTAGTCGGCGGTGAGGCTGGTGGGCCGCCACGCGCCCGGCGTGGTGTCGGGAGCGCCGGTACCCACGCAGTTCACGGACTTCGACTGGTCGACGACCGGCGCGAGGTCCTGGTGGTTGGCGTCGATGCCGTCGTCGAGCACACCGACCGTGACGCTGGAGCTACCGAGGCTGACCTCGTGCGCCGCACGAGCGCCGATGAGCACCATGTCGCTCTGACGCGTCGCGTTCTCCATCGCGTCCGGCGTGTAGTCGTCGACGGCCTCGGTGTCCTCGGCCATGGCAGGCAGGGCCGCGGTCCGGGTCGCGCCAACGGACAGAACGGCGTCGCCGTGGGCGGCGCCCTTCACCGCCTGGACGAACGACGGGTTGGTGGAGCGAGCGATGACCACGCCGATCTGGGCGTACGACATGGTCACCGTGCCGCCCGCCGCGGTGACAGCAGCGGCGGCTTCCGCCGTGCGCTCCTTGCTCACCGCGTTGACGACATAGCTGAGATTGGGGCCGGTGGTGTCGGCCATCGCGGGCAGTGGCACGAGTGCTGCGCCCGCCACGACGGCCGTCGCCGCTGTCGCGGCGAATAGGGCGTACCTGGGCAACCGGGAGTTCAAATCCTGGCCTCCTGCGAATGGGGGGTGACCCCACGATCTGATTGGGGCCAGATGATCGTATTGGCGCCCTCGGCCGAATTTCACTCGTCTGTACGGCCGATAGTCTCCATCGGTCAGGAACGCCTATTTTTCCGTTCACCGATGACCGCTAGCCCTGCGCGCAAGAACGAGGCCGCAGGGCTTTTTGCCATGTCAATTGGCCCTTTCGCCGCGGCGAACACCGCCGTTCGGTGACATAACGCCAGATGGCGATTTCGGCACTTCGAACCGACGATCCCTGCCCGCAGTAACGCCCTGGCGCCCCGATTCGCTTCTTGCTCGGGCACCACAATTGTCAGGGGCGGCCGAGGCGGGTCCGAGCCACTTCGGCGGCCTGGCGGGTGGCGTCGTCGAAGAGGACGAGGCGTACGAGCCCGATGCCCGCCGGGGCATTCCGCAGCACGGTCAGCGCCTGGGTCGCGGCGTCCTCCTTCGGCCAGCGGTACACCCCGGAGGAGATCAGCGGGAAGGCGACCGACGCCGCGCCGAGGCCGGCCGCGACGGTGAGCGACTGCTCGTAGCACTGGCGCAGCAGTGGCGAGCGGTCCTCGGTGGCGCTCCACACCGGGCCGACGGTGTGGATGACCCAGCGGGCCGGGAGGCGCCCGGCGGTGGTCGCCACCGCCTGGCCGACCGGCAGCCCCCGGCCGTACCGGCTGGCCCGCAGCGCCCGGCACTCCTCCAGGATCGCGGGGCCACCCCTGCGGTGGATCGCGCCGTCCACCCCGCCCCCGCCCAGCAGCGACGAGTTCGCGGCGTTGACGATCGCGTCCACCCGCTCGGCCGTGATGTCGCCGGTGACCAGCTCGATTTCCACGCTCGACATCATCGCCCACGGGCAGTGGGGCCGCGGTGTCCCAGCGCCAGTGCCCGCGCCGAGCCCATCGGCACCCATGGCGATCTCCGGCCGCGTCCCGGAGCGGCGGCAAGGGTCAGCGCTCGTCGAAGAGATGCGGCTGGAACCTCTCCAGAAAGGCTCGCGGCTCGGGAAATAGCGCGGAGAGGCGGGGCAGCCGCGACGAAGCGCGCGGCGCCGGCGCGGCCGCGATCTCGGCGGCGAGGTCATCCGCGTACGCGCAGGAGAAGGCGTCCTCCTCGCCGGCAATGCGCTCGTACGCCTGCGATGCAGCGTATTGAAACCCCTCCATTCCGAAGACTTCCACAGCGACCGTGCCGGCGAGGATGCCGTGGACGGCCGGATGGTCGGCCAGGCTGTCCGGGTCTGCCAGCACCCGGTGGTACCAGTCCCGGCCCAGGCCGACCATGCCCGCACAGAAGTCGCTGAACGCGTCGTCGCCGCACCCGTTGCGGATGAGGAACGCCGCCACGTAGGTCGCGTCGGAGGACATCGCGCCCTGCAGCGCGCCGAACCGCAGCTCGTACGCGATCACCTCAGCCGCCGACAGGGCCGCGAGCCGGTCGACCATGGCCTCCTCCATCGCGTCGCAGAGGTCGTCCCACGGGGTGTCCTCGGGGACCGCGGCGCGCGCCGACTCGATGAGCTCCCAACACCGCTCGACGTCCATCGCCGCCATGCCGTCCTCCCCCATCCTGTCGCCGGACTCGCGCAGAACTAAGCCAAACTTAAGCGAAAAACGGTAATCGAGGGGGCCCCGCCACCCTGCCTGCGGGTCCGGCAGAGTGCTTTCCTAAGTCTTCCTTTGTCTCTTGAATAAAGCCTCTGAGCTGCGCATGCTTGCCTGGCGAATACGGAAGCAAGACGACCCGACAAAGGATCGAAATGCGAACAGCAAAGCGCGTGATCATCGGAGCCGCGGTCGTCGCGGCCGTCGCGGCGGCGAGCGGGATCTACCTCGCCACCGCCAGCGCGGACGAGATCGGGGCGGGCACCAAGCTCGAGGCCGAGGCGTGGTCGGCCCAGTCCGGTGCGCAGACCGAGAACACCGCCGACGCCGGAGGCGGCAAGAACGTGGGCTGGCTGGCCAACGGCGACTGGATGCGGTACGACAACGTAACCCTCGGCGGCACGGACCTCACCGCCCGCATCGCGGCGCAGAGCCAGGCCGGCGGATCGATCGAGCTCCACCTCGGCTCCCCTACGGGCGAGCTGCTGGCCACGTTCCCGGTCGCGTACACGGGCGGATGGCAGAAGTGGACGACCGTGGCGGCGAAGGCGAGCCGGCTGCCGTCGGGGCCGCAGAGCGTGGTCGCGGTCATGAAGAGCGCCCAGCAGTGGGACTTCGTCAACATCAACTACTTCACCCTGGGCGCCAACGGGTCGCACGGCCCGGCCACGGCAACGGTCGCCCCGCCGTCGCCCACCGCAACGGTGGCGCCACCGTCGCCCACGGCTTCCGCCAGTGCCCCGAGCGCGGGATGGGTCGACGTCGACAAGGCCAAGTGGCAGCAGGAACTGGCCGCCTTCAACGCCGTCAAGCAGCTGCCGGTGCCGGCCGGCACGACGCGGGTGGCCGAGTTCCACACCGACTGCTCGGTGTCCAACGAGGCCAAGGACGACCCGATCGTCCTGCCGGGCCTGCCGGGGGCCTCGCACATGCACACCTTCTTCGGCCCGACCGTTGACGCGACCACGAAGCCGGCCGACCTGTTCGCCCGCAGCACGACCTGCAACGCCAAGGGCGACAACAGCGCCTACTGGGTGCCGCAGCTGATGCTGAACGGCCAGCCGGTCAAGATGAAGAGCTTCCGGGTGTACTACGGGTCGCGCCTCGCCGACCCGTCGGTCACGGCCCCGTTCCCGCCCGGCCTGGTCATGGTGCAGGGCGACGCCAAGCGGCAGGTGACCACGCCGAAGGGGGCCAGCGGCCAGTTCTGGTGCGCCGGCAGCGCGGAGACCGGCCGCAGCGACGACGGCAACTGGCCGGTCTGCGCCCCGGGCGGCAACCTCATCTTCCAGCTGACGTTCCAGGACTGCTGGGACGGCCAGCACATCGACTCGCCGGACCACAAGTCGCACATGGGCCCGATGCAGAACGGCCAGTGCACCGGCAAGTACCCGGTCGCCATCCCCAACCTGTCGTTCATGGTCAACTACGAGTCCCTCGGCGGCAACGGCCTGTCGCTGTCCTCGGGCATGGCCTCGTCGATGCACGGCGACTTCATGAACGCCTGGAACCCCGAGAACCTCGGCCCGCTGGTGAAGATCTGCCTCGACGCCAAGGCCAAGTGCGGCACCACCCCGTCCTTCACGGGCGGCTGATCCCGGCTCACCCGAACGGGGCTGCGCCGCGCACCCGCGCGGCGTAGCCTCGTCGGCGATGGCCTCGATACGGGTGGAGACGGTCGTCGCGGCGCCGCCGGACGAGGTATGGGCGGCGATCGCGGACGTCGGTGCCGTCCACCGCAGACTCCTGCCGGACCGGGTGACCGATGCCCGCATCGAAGGGGACGTGCGGGTGCTCACCATGCCGGACGGCGCCGAGGTGCGCGAGCTCATCGTCGCGATCGACCACGCCGAGCGCCGCCTCGCCTACTCGGTCCAGGGCCCCGGCCGGATGGCCCTCGTGCACCACCACGCGGCGTTTCAGGTGTTCGACCACGACGGCGGCCGCAGCCGGCTGGTGTGGGTGACCGACGTCCTGCCCCACGCCGTCGCCCCGGCCGTGCGGGCCCGGGTCTCGGTCGGCATCGAGGAGATGCGCGCGGCCCTCGAGTCAGCGGTGCGGCGCCTCCCGTAGCCGCACCGGCGGGTGGCTCAGCCAGCGGTGCCGGCGCCGGGCCTCGACCGCCCGGAAGGCGGCCGCCCAGGCCCGCGCGACCGGAGCCCGAGCCGGGCCAGCAGCGGCCGGGCCGTCTCCGGCGTCGATATCACCCGCGGCGCGGGCCCGAGCTGCCGGCGCAGGTGCTGCCGGCCGCGTACCAGCCCGACGGTCAAGGCGATCACGACACTGAAGGCGGCGAACGCCAGAATCGTCTCCGGCCCGGCGTTGTCCCACGAAATCGCGAGGACCGCCGCGTAGAGCGCTACGATCGGCACGAGGTCACCGACCCGGCCGAGCAGCGCACGCCAACGGCCGGGCAGCGCCGGCTGGTCGACCAGCAGCGCCCGGATCGGGCTGGCCCCGGACTCGCCGCAGCAGGCCGTGTGGTCGGCCCGCAGCGCCTCGGCGTCGGCGTCGAAGGCCGGCCGGTCCGGCTCCTCGCGCACGGCGAGCAGCAGTGCGGCGGTGGTCACCTGGTCGCGCCCGGCGGTGAGGGCGTGCCGCACGGAGCGCTCGAGCGCGGCCTTGAGCTCGTCGCCCATCGGCACGCGCGCGCCGTCGCCGGGTGCCGGGCCCGGGAACGGGAACGATGCCTCGCCCAACGCGTGCCGGGCGCCGCCCCCGGCCGCGGCAAGACCGAGCAGCAGGTGCCGGGGGCTCATCCGCTCGGCCCGCTCGGCGATCGCCGCCTCGGGCGCCAGCACGACCGCCCGCTGAGCCTGATCGGTCAACAGCACGCCGCACCGCATCATCCCAGTGGCCCATGTCACAATATGTAGTGTGGCTACATAACCGAAGGGCAGCATCGATCCCATGACCAGATCTGTAGCGGGGCTCATCGCCGGGCGGTGGGTGAAGTACGTCTTCGTGGTCTTCTGGCTCGCCGTCGTGGTGGTGGCGGCGCCGCTGTCGCAGAAACTCTCGGACGCCGAGAAGAACGACACGAAGTCGTGGCTGCCAGGCGGGGCAGAGTCGGTGCAGGTGCTCACCGTGCAGGCGGGCTTCACCTCGCCCGACACCCTCCCGGCGGTCGTGGTGTACGAGCGCCCGGCCGGCCTGACCGACGCCGACAAGGGCAAGCTCGCCGACGACGCCAAGGCGTTCGCCGCGCTGCCGGAGCTCGACGGCAAGGTCTCCGAGCCGCGGGTGACGGCCGACGGCAAGGCCGCGCAGCTCGTCGTTCCGCTGAACATCGGCAAGGACGGCTGGAAGAAGGCCGGCGACATCGCCGACCGGCTGCGCGCCACCGCCGAGTCCGGCGCCGGTGGCATGGCGGTGCACATCACCGGGCCGCTGGGCAACGCGGCCGACTCCGGCAAGGCCTTCGCCGGCATCGACACGAACCTCCTCGCCAGCACCGTGGTCGTGGTGGTGGTGATCCTGCTGGTGACGTACCGGAGCCCGATCCTGTGGCTGCTGCCGGTCGTCTCCTCCGGCGTCGCGCTGCTCGCCGCGCAGGCCGTCATCTACCTCCTGGCGCGGCACGCCGGCCTGGTGGTCAACGCGCAGAGCGCCGGCATCCTGACCGTGCTCGTCTTCGGCGCCGGCACCGACTACGCGCTGCTGCTCATCGCCCGCTACCGCGAGGAGCTGCGCCGCCACGAGGACCGGCACGAGGCGATGACGGAGGCGCTGCACCGGGCCGGCCCGGCCATCGTCGCCAGCGCGGCCACGGTCGTGCTCGGCATGCTGTGCCTGACCTTCGCCGATACCAACGCGACGAAGGGCCTCGGACCGGTCGCCGCGATCGGCATCGCGGTCGGCCTGGCTGTCATGCTGACCCTGCTGCCGGTGCTGCTGACCATCTGCGGCCGCTGGATCTTCTGGCCGCTGCGCCCGAAGGTGGGCTCGCCGGAGCCGACGACGACCGGCCTGTGGGCCCGCATCGGGGCCCGCATCGGCCGCCGCCCGCGCTCCGTCTGGCTGGTCACGGCCGCGATCCTGGCGCTGGCCACGGTCGGCGTGGTCCAGCTCGGCGCGACCGGGCTGACCAACAAGGAGTCGTTCCGCGGCACCCAGGACTCGGTCGTGGGCGAGGAGGTCCTGGCCCGCCACGGCGCCGCCGCGGCCGGCACCCCGGTCGTGGTCATCGGCGCCGCCGCGAAGTCCGGCGAGATCGAGTCCGCGGTCGCCGCGACGGAGGGCCTGGACCCCAGGACGGTCCTGGCCGTCCCGCCGATCGGCGGCCACGCGTACGTGACCGCCTTCCTCACCTCCCAGCCGGACAGCGACGCCGCGAACGCGACGATCGACCGCCTCCGCGACCGCGTCCACGCCATCCCGGGCGCCGAGGCGAAGGTCGGCGGCACCACGGCGATCAACCTGGACGTCCAGCGCGCCGCCGCCCGCGACCGCAACCTCATCATCCCGATCGTCCTGGCCGTGGTGCTGCTCATCCTGGTGCTGCTGCTGCGCTCGATCGTCGCCCCGCTCGTCCTCATCGCGACCGTGGTGCTGTCCTTCGGCGCCGCCCTGGGCATCAGCGCGCTGGTGTTCCGGCACGTCTTCGGCTACCACGGCGCCGACACGTCGTTCCCGCTGTACGTCTTCGTGTTCCTCGTCGCCCTGGGCATCGACTACAACATCTTCCTGATGACCCGGGTCCGCGAGGAGTCCGCGAAGCACGGCACCCGCCGCGCCGCCCTGGTCGGCCTGGCCGCCACCGGCGGCGTCATCACCAGCGCCGGGCTGGTGCTGGCCGGCACGTTCGCGGTCCTGGCCACGCTGCCGCTGACCGCCTTCGCCGAGATCGGCTTCGCGGTGGCGTTCGGCGTGCTGCTCGACACGATCATCGTGCGCTCGGTCCTGGTGACGGCGCTGAACCTGGACGTCGGCCGGCACATGTGGTGGCCGAGCGCACTGTCCAAGGCGGCCGATCAGCCCGTGGAAGCCCAAGAACTCGTGCATTCGTAAGATCTATTGAGGCTCCGGTCCGCGCAACTTGCGGTCCGTTGCTCCCGTCAGCGCCTGGTCTGGGTCGATTCTCGCGAAGCCCTATCGAGCCAGACCGGGCGAACCGGTCGGCCCTGGCGGGCCTCCCTGCCAGGGCCGCGGTGCCAAGAACATCAGCGGCCGACCCGGCAAGTAGTGCGTGCATATTGACGGGTCTCGGGTGCACAGTGGACGCATGCGGTTGCCCTATCCGGACCGCCTGAAAGCATGGCTGGTCGCCGGCGTCATCTTCGGCCACGCGTGGGCCGGTTACTCCACGTTCCAGGGCGCCTGGGTCTACACGGACGTCCGCGAGGCCACCCTGCGCCCGTCCTCGCAGGCCTTCCTGGAGGCCCTGCTGGGGCCCTTCGCCCTCTTCGCCATGGGCATGTTCTTCCTCATCGCCGGCCTGCTGACCCCGCCGTCACTGGCCCGCAAGACCCCGCCCCGCTTCGCCCTCGACCGCCTGCTCCGTCTGGGCCTGCCGCTGGCCGCCTTCACGTTCGTCCTGTGGCCCCCGATGCGCTACGCCCTGGGGGATGCCTCGTGGTGGTCCTCCCCCGACCCGGTACAGCTCTGGTTCGCCGAGGTCCTGCTGCTGTTCTCCCTCGCCTACGCCCTCGTGCACCGCCGTTCGCTGCCCCTGCCCCACCCGCTGACCCTGTCCGCCGTGGTGGCCGTCGCGTCCTTCGTCGTGCGGGGCTGGTACCCCTTGAACACCGACGGCCCGTGGTTCCTGCACCTGTGCCAGTGGCCGCAGTACGTGGCCCTCTTCTACCTGGGCGTGGCCGCCAACCGGCACGGCTGGCTGACCGCCGTCCCCGACCAGGTCCGCCGCTCCTGCGCCCGCGCCGCCGTCCTGGGCACCCTGGCCATCGCGGCCTTCGCCCTGATCGTGGCCGTCACCGGCGCCTCGCCGGACGACTTCCTCGGCGGCTGGCACCCGGCCGCGCTTGCCACCGCCGCCGCCGAGGGCCTGCTGTCGGTCAACCTGGCGGTGTGGCTGCTCGCCACGGCCCAGCGCCACCTGAACCGCCCGCTGCGCTCCCCCACCGTCGCGAGCGACGCCTTCGCCGCCTTCATCGTCCAGGCCCACGTCCTGGTGACCTTGGCGCTGCTGGCCCGCCCGGTCCCCGTCCCGGCCGAGCTGAAGGCCCTGTTCGTGAGCGTCGCCGGCGTGCTGCTGTCCTTCGCCCTGGGCCACCTGGTGACGATCGCGACGACCCGCCGTGCGCCCGTCACCCACCCCACCGCCACCTAGGTACTCGCGCACACCGTGACGACGACGTTGCCCCGCTTGTGTCCCGTCTCGACGTACCGGTGCGCCTCGACGATCTCGTCCAGGCGGTACTGGCGATCGATCACGATCCGCAGCCCGTCCCGCTCGAGCAGCTCCCGCAGGTACCCCAGCGCCTCGTGCTTGCGCACCGACATGCCGGCGCGGACCCGCGGCCCGGGCCGCAGTCGCGTCAGGATGGCCAGCACGACGTTCCACAGCCCGGTGGTCGACAGGTAGCAGCCGGTCGGGGTGAGCACCCGCCGGGCCTTGCGGAACGAGCTCTTGCCGACCGCAACGTGGTCACACCCCGGCCGACGGCGGCGATCTCCCCGGCCAGTTCCATCCCGAGCACCCGGGTCCGCCGCCGCGGCCGCAGCACCCCGATGACCGGCCGCCCCCAGGCCGGCCGCCCGCGCCGCATGAGGCACTCCGCGGTGGTGACGGTGGTGGCATGCACCCTGACCAGCACCTGCCCCGGTCCCGGCTCGGGGCGGGGAACCTGCCGGACCTGCAACACCTCGGGCGGGCCGTACCTGGTGAAGATCGCTGCTCGCACCCGATCCATGCTCGCGGCACGCCCTGTGCCGAGCCTGAGCCCAGCTGTGCCGACGCTCAGGCGCGGAGGAGTATCGACGGCATGCAGGTGACGTTGTGGTACTTCGCGGACTGCCCGAACTGGCGTCTGGCCGACGACCGGTTGCGCCGGGCGCTGCACGAGACCGGGAACACCGACGCCGAGGTGCGGCTGGTGGCGGTGGAGACGGAGGAGGAGGCCGGCGCGGTCGGCTTCGCCGGCTCCCCGTCGTTCACGGTCGACGGCGTCGACCTGTTCGGCGGGGCCCGGCCCGCGGGCACCCTGGCCTGCCGGGTCTACCACACGCCAACCGGCCTGGCCGGCGTGCCCGAGGTGGCCGACCTCGTCGCCGCGCTCGCGGCGAGACGATCCTGAGGTCAGCGGAGCCGCGCGGCCCGCGACTCCAGATAGCGCTGCTCGGGCCGGCTGAGCGTGAGCCGCGCCGCCAGCCGGTACTGCTCCTGCGCCCCGGCCCGGTCGCCGGCCAGCTCCAGCAGGTGGGCCCGCACCGCCGCGGTCCGGTGGTGCCGGGCCAGCACCGGGTCCTCGTCGATCTTGTCCAGCGCGGCGAGCCCGGCTTCCGGGCCGCCGACCATGGCACGCGCCACGATCCGGTTCAGCGTGACCATCGGGCTCGGGGCGAGTGCGTGCAGCATGCCGTACAGGCCGAGGATCTGCGGCCAGTCGGTGTCCTCGGCGCGCGCCGCCTCGTCGTGCACCGCCGCGATCGCGGCCTGCAGCTGGAACGGGCCGATGGGGGCCCGCGCCAGCGTGTGGGTGATGATCGCGACGCCCTCGGCGATCGCGGCCGCGTCCCAGCGCCGCCGGTCCTGCTCGGCGAGCGGGACCAGGGTGCCGTCCGGCCCGGTACGCGAGGGCCGGCGCGCGTCGGTGAGCAGCATCAACGCGAGCAGCCCGGCCACCTCGCCGTCGTCCGGCAGGCGCCGGTGCAGCTGCCGGGTCAGCCGGATCGCCTCCCGGGTCAGCTCCACCCGGTGCAGGGCGTCGCCGGAGCTGGCCGTGTAGCCCTCGTTGAAGATCAGGTAGAGCACGTGGCGGACCGCGGTGAGACGCTCGCCGAACTCGTCCGGAATGTCGAACCGGGTGCCGGTGTCGCGGATCCGCTGCTTGGCCCGGCTGATCCGCTGGCCAACGGTGGCCTCCGGCAGCAGCAGCGCCCGGGCGACCTCCGCGGTGGTAAGCCCGCCGACCGCCCGCAGGGTGAGCGTGACCTGCGCCGGCACGCTCAGCTCGGGATGGCAGCAGAGCAGCAGCAACGCCAGCTCGTCGTCGCCGCGGACCTGCGGCGCGGGCTCGTGCCCGACCGCCTCCTCGCGGCGCCGGCGGGCCGTCTCGTTGCGCAGCAGCTCCACCCGCCGGCGGCTCGCCACGGTGATCAGCCAGTTGCGCGGCTGCTCCGGGACGCCGGTCTCCGGCCACTGCCGGGCGGCCGCGATCAGCGCCTCCTGCACCGCGTCCTCGCAGGCCTCGAAGTCGCCGTAGCGGCGCACCACGGCGGCCAGGACCTGCGGCGCGCATTCGCGCAGCAGGTCCGGCAGCCCGGTCACAGCTCCCATGTGCGCATATCGAGGATCGGGCGCACCTCGACCCGGGTGTACGCCGCGTCCGGCGCCTTCGCGGCCCAGGCGACCGCCTCGTCGAGATCCGCGACGTCGATCAGGTAGAAGCCGGCCAGGTGCTCCTTGACCTCGGCGTACGGGCCGTCGGAGGTGATCGTCCGGCCGTCGCGCACCGAGACCTGGGTGGCCAGGGCCGGGTCGCCCAGCCCTTCGCTGACCACCAGCACGCCGGCCTCGCGCATCTCCTCGGTCAGCCGCAGGTGACCGCGGCCGAAGTCGATCCGCTGCTGATCGGTCAGCGTCTCCCAGACGGCCAGCGACTGCGGGTTCGACTGGATCAGGATCAGGTACTTCATCACTTCTCTCCTTCGCTCTTGCCCGGATGTCGAAACCGGCCGGCCCGGCTTCGACATCCCGGGCAAGAGCGAAAGGAAGGACCCGTCATGGACGAGATCCGGGAAGTCATCGAGGGCAAGGCCGCGCTGCTGCAGAAGGGTGACGCCAAGGCCATCATGTCGTACTACGCGCCCAGCTTCGTCGAATACAGCCTCGCCCCGCCGCTGCGCCAGCCCGGCGACGGCCGCAATCCGGCCGCGCTGGAGGCCTGGATGGCCACCTTCGAGGCGCCGCCGCGCCGCGAGGTCACCCGGTTGGAGATCACCACGGACGGCGACGTGGCGTTCGCGACCAGCCTCGACTGCCTGACCGCCGTGCCGCGCGGCTCGACCGGGAGCTTCAGCCTGTGGTTCCGGGTGACGCTGGGGCTGCGCCGCATCGACGGGCGCTGGCTGGTGACGCACGAGCACGAGTCGGTGCCGTTCGAGATGGACGGCTCGTTCCGCGCCTCGATCGGGCTGACCCCCACCGACTGAGGGGCGCTGGGCCCGCCGCCGATGTCCCTCGGCGGCGGGCCCCGGCCGGGAGCCTTCAGGCCGCGGTGGGCTTCGCCGCGGCGAGTGCCTCGCGGACGACCTGCGCGCTCGCCGGCGTGCCGGGAAGTACCCCATACGCGCCGTAGGGAGTCACGTAGACCGGAGTGTCCCGCTGGGCGCGCCAGTTCTCGGCGAGCGGGCCGGCGTCCACGGTGTCGAAGCCGAGGCTGTCGAAGAGCTCGGTGACCGCCTGCTTGGCGGCCGCGTCGTCACCGGCGATCGGCAGCGCCGACCGGTCCGCGCTGCCCGCCGGGCGGGCCAGGGACCGCAGGTGCTCGGACCAGATGTTGTTGAACCCCTTCACCACGCGGGCCTGCGAAAGGTGCCGCTGCAGCAGCTCACCGGTGGTGCTGGAGCCGTCCTCCAGCTCGTCGAAGACGCCGTCGCGCTCCGGGTAGTAGTTGTTGGTGTCGATGACCACCTTGCCCGCCAGGGGCTCCGCCGGGACGTCCCGGTAGGCCCGCAGCGGCACGGTCACCACCACGATGTCGCCGGCCGCGGCCGCCTCCGCGGGCGTCGCGGCGCGCGCCTTCGGCCCCAGCTCGGACACCAGGTCCTGGAGGGTCTGCGGGCCGCGCGAGTTGCTCAGCACCACGTCGTGACCGGCGGCGACCGCCAGCCGCGCCACTGTGCTTCCGATGTTGCCGCTACCGATGAGTCCGATCGTCGTCATATCAGCGCGAACCTCGGCGGCCCTCAACCGATTCCGGCCGTCGGCACACCGTGACCGGTGGCACACCGGCGCCAGCGGCACGGTGCGCACGCCCGCGGTCGCGGGCTACCGGGCCGCTCGCGCCCGGTTGAACCAGCGCAGCACCTCGTGGGCGTGGGTCGACGGGGCCGGGATCGGGTGGAAGACGTGCTCGATCCGGCCGTCGGAGATGATCAGGGTCAGGCGGTCGTAGAGGGTCATGCCACCGGCCGCGAACGTCGGCAGGCCCAGGGCCCCCGCCAGGGCCAGCCGCGGGTCCGGGATCAGCGGGTACGGCAGCCGCAGCCGATGCGCCAGCTCCCGCTGGTAGCTCGCGGACTGCGCCGACAGGCCGTAGACCCGCGCGGCGCCCGCGCCCAGCAGCTCGCCGTGGTGGTCGCGGAACCAGCGGGCCTGCTCGGTGCCGCCGCGCGCCCCGGGGATCTCCAGCAGCCCGTCCGGCAGGTCCACGCCCGGCCGCCCGGTCAGCGGGTAGACGAACAGCACGGTCCGCCCAGGTCCGAAATTCCGGAAAGACACCATCTCGCCGTCGGTTGCGAACACCTCCAGCGCCGGCAAGGGCCGGCCCACCAGCGCGGAGGGGGCGACGGCCACCGGGGGCGAGAACGCGGCGACGTCCACCGCGGCGAGGCGGGCCTCCAGCGCGTCGCGCTGGGCCGAGAGCTGGTCGATCCTCGACTCGAGGCCGCCGATCGCGCTGCGGTAGGTGGCCAGGGCAGCGGCGCAGACGGACGACTCGTCGCCGCCCGCCGCCAGGCTCTCCACGAAGGGCCGGGTCTCCTCCACGGTCAGGCCCAGCGCGGTCAGCTCGCGGATCTGCACGACCAGCCGCACGGCGATCGGGTCGTACTCGCGGTAACCGTTGCCCGACCGGCTGCGCGGCACGACCAGGCCGACCTCCTCGTAGTACCGCAGCGCCCGTATCGTGCTCCCCGAGCGCCGCGCCAGCTCGCCCACGCGCATGGCCACCCCCATTCCGGCAGACCCTAAACCCGCACCCCAGGGTACGGGTCAAGGTGAGCATCAACGCGTCGAGGAGAACGGCCCTGAGCTGCCAGGATCGGCGTCATGACAGCAATCGAAGCGGTGCGCGCCCGGCAGATCCTCGACAGCCGCGGCAACCCGACCATCGAGGTCGACGTGCGACTCGCGAACGACGCACTGGGCAGGGCCGCGGTACCGTCCGGGGCGTCGACCGGCGACGCCGAGGCGGTGGAGCTGCGCGACGGCGACCCGCGGCGGTTCCACGGCAAGGGGGTGGCAACGGCGGTGGCCAACGTCGCCGGGCCGCTCGCCGACGCCGTGCGCGGCCTGGACGCCGAGGATCAGGCGGCGGTCGACGCCGCCCTCATCGCCGCCGACGGCAGCGCGGACAAGCGCCGCCTCGGCGCCAACGCGATCCTCGGGGTGTCCCTGGCCACGGCCAAGGCCGCCGCGGCCGCCGCCGGGAAGCCCCTCTACCGCTACCTGAACGACGACGCGGCCCGGCTGCCCCTGCCGATGATCAACATCGTGAACGGCGGGGCGCACGCCGACAATCCGCTGGACTTCCAGGAGTTCATGATCGCGCCGATCCGGGCGACGACCTTCTTCGACGCGGTCCGCTTGGGCTCCGAGGTCTTCCACACGCTGAAGAAGAGCCTGGCCAAGGCGGGCCACAACACCAACGTCGGCGACGAGGGCGGCTTCGCGCCGGCGTTCACCACCGCCGACGAGGCCCTGCGGTTCATCACCGACGCGATCGCGGCCACCGGCTACGCGCCCGGCACCGACGTGGCGATCTGCCTCGACCCGGCCGCGTCGGAGTTCTACCGTGACGGCGCGTACGCCTACGCCGGCGAGGGCGTGGTCCGCCGCCCCGCCGAACACGTGGACTACCTGGCCGGGCTCCTGCAGCGGTACCCCATCGTCTCCATCGAGGACGGCATGGCCCAGGACGACCTCGACGGCTGGCGCGCCCTGACCGACCGCCTGGGCGCCTCCACCCAGCTCGTCGGCGACGACGTCTTCTGCACCGACGCGGCCCGCCTCGCGAAGGGCATCGACGGCGGGTACGCCAACGCCGTGCTCGTCAAGGTGAACCAGGTCGGCACACTCACCGAGACACTGTCCACGGTGGACACCGCCCGCCGGGCCGGCTACCGGGTGGTGATGTCGCACCGTTCGGGCGAGACCGAGGACACGACGATCGCCGACCTGGCGGTGGCGACCGGCTGCGGGCAGATCAAGACCGGGTCGGTGTCGCGGTCGGACCGCACCGCGAAGTACAACCGGCTCATCAGGATCGAGGAGGAGCTCAGCGGGCAGTCGCAGTTCCGCGGCGACCTGGCCTGGTAGGGCTCAGGCGGCCTGCCAGACCCGCGCGTCGCGGAAGACGATCTCGCCGCCGTCGGCGAACATGCCGACGCGGCCCGACGCGAGCCGGTCGTCGCTGCCGGACGCGACGAGCTGCCGGTCCACGTAGAACCGGAAGGAGGTCCCGACCGCCACCACGGCGAGCGTGTGCACGGCGCCGTCACCGGACGTCGGCCCGCTCCCGGTGACGAACATCGTGACCGGCCCGAACAGCGCGACGCTGCCGTCGCGGCCGAGCTGGGCGGTGTACCGGTTCGCGGCATCGCTCTGCCGGAAGCACAGCCCGGCCGACGCGCCCGTGGCGAAGCGGAACGTCACCTCGAACGTGAAGTCCACGACGGGCACCCCGCCGAAGCACTCGTAGAAGGAGGCCCCGGTCACGTGCAGCCCGTCGGCCGCGATCAGGCAGGTGCCATCGCCCAGGCCCGGGTTCACCCACGTCCCCCTGTCGCTGGTCAGCGGGTCGTCGAGCACGAGACTGCCCTGGCCCGGCTCGTACACGTTGGGCCGCCGCGGCGACGGCGCGTCCCCGAGCGGCGCGGCCGCCCTCGCCGCCGGGGCGGGCGGCGTCTGCGCCGGCTCGGCCG
>NZ_BAAARV010000140.1:0-803 GCF_039532525.1 Dactylosporangium salmoneum | reverse complement strand
GTCACCGCGACCGTCGCCGTGCGGGCCGCCGGGGACGCGGCCGACCGGGCGCGGGCCGAGGCGCAGCGGCGCGCCGGCGCGCAGATCGCGGCCGAGGCCGCCACCCCGGGCCTGCCCGCCGACACGGCGCTGCTGCTGCACGCCGCCGCCTACCTGACCGCACCCGGCCAGCAGGCCGACGCGCTGTGGCAGAAGGCCGCCACCTACCCGGGGCTGCGCCGCGTCCTGCGCATGCCGGCCACCGGCACCGTCGACGGGGTCGCGTTCAGCCCCGACGGCCGGTGGCTCGCCGCCGCGACGAGCCAGACCACCGACGGCCACCGCGGCGGCGTCGCGATCCTGTGGCCGGCCTCCGGCGACGGCATCGGCGTCCCCGTGCCGGCCACCCCGACCGCGGCGACCAGCATCGCGTTCAGCCCCGACGGGCAGCTGCTCGCCGTCGGCGGCGCCACCGGCACGGTGACCCTGCTGCCGGTCCCCGCCGACGGCGCCTGGCCGGCCGCGGCGGAGGCGGCGGTGACCCTGCCCGCGCCCGTGAAGGGCCAGGAGGTCGAGCGGATCTCGTTCGCCCCGGACGGCACGCTGATCGCGGCCGGCTACACCGACGGGCAGACCCGGCTGTGGGACCGCCGCACCGCCCGGATCACCGCCACCTTCGAGGGCCGCCGCGGCGCCTTCGACCCGGGCGGCCAGGCCATCGCCAGCCTCGACGCCGCGAACCGGGTCGTGGTCCGCCGCACCGGCACCCTCGACGTCGCCGCCACCACGGCGCCGATCCCCGGCGCCGCCGACCTCGCCTACCG
>NZ_BAAARV010000139.1:0-20334 GCF_039532525.1 Dactylosporangium salmoneum | reverse complement strand
GGCAGCGCGGGCGCGGGCAGCGCGGGCGCGGGCAGCGCGGGCGGGCCTTGCGGCGCGGGCAGCGCAGCGCGGCGCGGGCGAACCAGCGCACGGAGCGGACAGCGTGGCACGAGCGAACCAGTGCGGACGGCGCGGCACAGGCGCCGACGCGAGACGTGCCAGGCGTCCATAAGGCCGTGGAGGAGATTGCCGCCGCTGCCCACGTGGCGGCTGAGACCAGGGCGAGCTGGGCGATCGCGACGGACCAGGCGGAGGTGCGGCGCACCCTGGACCCGGGGGCTGAGATAGGCCGCCCGGTGCGGGTGGCGGCGGCGAGGACCGGTGCACCGGCGCGCGGTGGCGGTTCGCCCCGCGCCGGAGGGGTCAGGAGTAGATCGCCTCGCTGTGGTGCTGAATGTCGACGCCGTGTTCGCGCATGAAGGCCAGGGGCTCGATGGGCTTGCCGCTCTTGCGCACCTCGAAGTGCAGGTGCGAGCCGAACGAGTGGCCGGTGTTGCCGACCAGCGCGATCTTGTCGCCCGCGTGTACCTGTTCGCCCTCGTGGCACAGGAGCTTGGAGGCATGGCCGTACACGGTGACGACGCCGCCGCCATGGTCGATCATGACGTTGTTGCCGTAGCCGCCGTTCCAGCGGCACAGGGTCACCCGGCCGGCGGCCACGGCGGTGAAGGGGGTGCCCTCGGCGGCGCCCAGGTCCACGCCGGGGTGCAGCCTTCCCCAACGTTCGCCGAAGAACGACGTCACCGTGTAGCTGCGCAGGGGAAGGATCCACACGTCGGGGGCCGGCTGGTTGGCGGTGCCGGCGTGGCCGTCGGAGCGGCTCGCCCGGTCGCCCGAACGGGTGGAGATGTCGTCGTAGTTGCCGCTCTCCTCCATCGACAGGCCGTCCGTGTGCGGCTCGGGCAGCGCGGCGGCGGTGCTCAGCGCGACCACGGCCGAGGCCACCAGTGCGGTGGTGAGGATGGTCAGATAGCGGCTGCGCGGGGATTCCAGGCGGCGCCGGCCACGGTAGTTCGCGCGCGCGGATCTTGCATTCAACGCGGTGAACCTCGATTCCGGCAAATGCACGAGCGGCGGCAATCGCGTGGGTAAATAAGAATTCGACAAAACCGAACGCCACGCTAACCACGCCGCAATCGGCGGCACAAGTCATGGGGCGCGCCGCGCCGCGATTGTGCCCGTCGGGTTGGTTGTGCGTAACCCGGACCGTTGCGCGGTCGTTGCGCGGCGGCGAATTCGGCTGCGGTACCTTCGGCTTGGACCCCGCGCGACGGTGCCGGGGCCGCGTCCAGTGGCCGCCACGAACGGCCGGGAAGGACCGTGAGGATGAGCGCGCGGACCCGCGTCGTCATCGCCAAGCCTGGCCTCGACGGACACGATCGAGGCGTGAAGATCGTCGCCCGCGCGCTGCGGGACGCCGGCATGGAGGTCATCTACACCGGGCTGCACCAGACGCCCGAGCAGATCGTCGAGACCGCGATCCAGGAGGACGCCGATGCCGTGGGGCTCTCGGTGCTGTCCGGGGCGCACATGACACTGTTCCGCCGGGTCATCGAGCTGCTCGCCGAGCGCGGCGCCGCCGACGTGACCGTGTTCGGCGGCGGGATCATTCCGGACGAGGACCTGCCGGAGCTGGAGCGGCTCGGCGTGGCGCGCATTTTCACCCCGGGTGCGACCACCCAGTCGATCGTGGAATGGGCCCGGGAAAACCTCGAAAGCTGAGAGAAATACCGAAGCGCTGATTGGCGCTTATCGATAGCTCCCGAAAAGGGAGGGGCCGGACGCACCCCTCACACGTCCGGCCCCTCTATTGCACGATGCCCCGCCGCCACCCCTCGACCGACAGGGCATCGGCCGTTTTGGTGCCGGCCCTACCCTCCCGGGCTTCCCCGTGGGCGGGCCGACACTGCTCTCAACGACGGCCCGCGGGGGTGGTTACGCCCTCACATCCGTGTCCCCCGTTCGTGAAGCGAAGTCGATGCCGACGCCAACGCCGGGACGGGTCCGGATGGGAGTGGAATCGGGCACATCGGGAGCCCGCGCGACGCTCAGGGGTGACGCCGTGGTTAGGCTGCGAAGCGTTGAGCCGTCCTCGCGATGGGGCAGGCGGCACGGTTGACGGAACGGGACCAACTGTGGACCTGTACGAGTACCAGGGGCGCGCCCTCTTCGCGAAGCACGGCCTGCCCGTGCTTGGCGGCGGGGTAGCCGAGACCCCTGAGGAGGCCCGGGCGATCGCCGAGGAGCTCGGTGGCCGGGTCGTCATCAAAGCCCAGGTGAAGGTCGGCGGCCGCGGCAAGGCGGGCGGCGTCAAGCTGGCGGAGGGCGCCGACGAGGCGACCACGCACGCGACCAACATCCTCGGCATGGACATCAAGGGCCACACGGTCCACAAGGTGATGGTCACCACCACGGCGGACATCGCCGAGGAGTACTACTTCTCCTACCTCCTCGACCGCGCGAACCGCACCTTCCTGTGCATCGCCAGCGTCGCCGGTGGCATGGAGATCGAGACCGTCGCCCACGACGCGCCGGAGAAGGTGGCCAAGGTCGCCATCGACGCCGTGAAGGGCGTCGACGAGGCTACCGCCCGGGCGATCGTCGAGCAGGCCAAGTTCCCGGCCGACGTGGCCGACCAGGTCGTCGCCATCGCGGTGGACCTCTGGAAGGCGTTCGTGGCCGAGGACGCCACGCTCGTCGAGGTGAACCCGCTGGCCAAGACCACCGACGGCACCGTGCTGTGCCTCGACGCCAAGGTCACCCTCGACGCCAACGCCGACTTCCGGCAGCCCGACCACGAGGCGCTCGAGGACAAGGCCGCGGCCGACCCGCTGGAGCAGGCGGCCAAGGAAAAGAACCTCAACTACGTGAAGCTCGACGGCAACGTCGGCATCATCGGCAACGGCGCGGGCCTGGTCATGTCCACGCTCGACGTGGTCGCGTACGCCGGCGAGGGCCTGGGCAGCCGCCCGGCGAACTTCCTCGACATCGGCGGCGGCGCCAGTGCCCAGGTCATGGCCAACGGCCTGGAGATCGTGCTCGGCGACCCCGACGTGAAGAGCGTCTTCGTCAACGTCTTCGGCGGCATCACCGCCTGCGACGCCGTCGCCAACGGCATCGTGCAGGCCCTGCAGCTGCTCAAGGACCGCGGCGAGGAAGTCACCAAGCCGCTGGTGGTCCGCCTCGACGGTAACAACGCCGAAGAGGGCCGCCGGATCCTCGACGAGGCCGCCAACCCGCTGATCGAGCGGGTAGACACGATGGACGGCGCGGCCCGCCGGGCCGCCGAGCTCGCAGCGAGTGGGGTGTAACGACCATGGCGGTATGGCTGACCGAGTCCAGCAAGGTCATCGTCCAGGGCATGACCGGTGCCGAGGGCTCCAAGCACACCCGGCGCATGCTCGCCGCGGGCACCAACATCGTCGGCGGCGTCAACCCGCGCAAGGCGGGCCAGCAGGTCGACTTCGACGGCACCAAGCTCCCCGTCTTCGCCAGCGTGCACGAGGCCATGGAGCAGACCGGCGCCGACACGACGGTCATCTTCGTCCCGCCGGCCGGCACCAAGTCGGCCGCGGTGGAGGCGATCGACGCGCAGATCCCGCTCGCCGTGGTCATCACCGAGGGCGTGCCGGTGCACGACACCGCCTCCTTCTGGGCCCACGCCCAGGCCACCGGCAACAAGACGCGGATCATCGGGCCCAACTGCCCGGGCATCGCCAGCCCCGGCAAGTCCAACGCCGGCATCATCCCGGCCGACATCACCGGCCCGGGCAAGATCGGCCTGGTCAGCAAGTCGGGCACGCTGACGTACCAGATGATGTACGAGCTGCGTGACATCGGCTTCTCCACGGCCATCGGCATCGGCGGCGACCCGGTCATCGGCACGACGCACATCGACGCGCTCGCCGCGTTCGAGGCCGACCCGGAGACCGCGGCGATCGTCATGATCGGCGAGATCGGCGGCGACGCCGAGGAGCGGGCGGCCGACTTCATCAAGGCCAGCGTGCGCAAGCCGGTGGTCGGCTACATCGCCGGCTTCACCGCCCCGCCCGGCAAGACGATGGGCCACGCCGGCGCGATCATCTCCGGCTCGGCGGGCACCGCCGACGCCAAGAAGCTCGCGCTCGAGGCCGCCGGCGTCGCGGTCGGCAAGACCCCGACCGAGACCGCGAACCTCATGCGCGACATCGTCACGGCTCTTTAGCGGAAACTGCGTCATATCCGGACGGCCGGGGTCAGTGACCGGCCGTCCGGTTTTTTTTAGAGTGAATGCGATGCCGACCACCCCTGAGGAACCGGACGACGGCGTGCCCACCCGGCTCGCCGACCGCGAGACCGTGAGGCTGCCGATCCAGCGGCGCGCGGTCCGCGGCCGGGAGCCCTCCCGCCGCCCGGCCCGGCGCGCCCCGCTTGCGCTGGCCGCCGTGGTCAACTCGCTGTGGGCGGCGGTCGTCTCGCTGGCGCCCACCCTCGCCGTGGTCTGGATGCTCTTCGCGCTCGACAGCGCCGGCGCGCCGCTGGCCCAGGTGCTGCGGCTCGGCCTGGGGGGCTGGCTGCTCGCGCACTGGGTGCCGATCCACACCGGCATCGGGCCGGTCAGCCTCGCCCCGCTCGGGCTCACCCTGATCGCCGCCTGGCGGGTGTACCGCGCCGGCGTGCACACCTCGCGGGCCATCGGCGCCCGGGCCTACCACCGCGGCACGCCCTGGTCGCCGTGGCCGGCCGCCCGGGCCGGGGTCGCGGTCGGGGTCGTCTACGCCTGCCTCGGCGGCGTGGCCGCCCTCATCGCCGACCACAAGGGCAGCGAGGTCTCGGTGGTCCGGGCCGCCCTGACGTTCGCCGCGTTCGGGCTGCTCGCCGGGTCGCTCGGGGCCTTCGCCGAGGCCCGCGGGATCGCCCGGCTGGCCGGGCGCACGCCCCGGGTGCTGCGCGACGCGACCCGCACCGGGGCGGTCGCCGCCCTGCTCGTGCTCGGCGCCGGCGCGGCCACCACCGGCATGGCGGTCGCCTTCAGCGGCGGCGACGCGAGCCAGATCATCGACGACTACCACACCGGGATCGCCGGGCAGGTCGGGCTGGTCGTGCTGTGCGCGTTCTTCGCACCGGACGTGACCGCGTGGGCGGCCAGCTACCTCGTCGGGCCCGGCTTCACGATCGGCTCGGAGACCTTCATCAGCGCGGCGCACGTGTCGGTGGGGCCTCTTCCCGCCGTACCGTTGCTGGCTGGTCTTCCATCGTCGCCGGCGACCGGCTATGCGCCCCTGCTGCTCGGCCTGCCCCTGGCCGCCGCCCTGGTCGCCGGCTGGCTGCTGGCCCGCCGGTCGCTGCGCAACGATCCCGGGCGCTCCTGGCTCCCGCTGCTCGGCGCGGCCGTCCTCGCCGGCCCCGTGGCCGGGATGCTGGTCGCCCTGGTCTGCGCAGCGGCCAGCGGCTCGCTCGGCGGCGGCGGGCTGGCCGACGTGGGCCCGCACGCGGGCGCGGTCGGTTTCGTGGCCATGTTCATGATCGCCATCGGCACGCTGCTGTCCACCACCGCGACCAAGCTGGCGCTGCGCGCAAAAAGGGCGCGCGAGTAGCTCGCGCGCCCCTTCAAGGAGTGCTCGTTACGGGTACGAGTACGAGCGCAAAAAGGGCGCGCGAGTAGCTCGCGCGCCCCTTCAAGGAGTGCTCGTTACGGGTACGAGTACGAGAACGTGCTGAGGTTGAAGGCCAGCGACGCGATCAGCAGGATGATCCACAGACCGACGGCCACGCCACCGCAGATGAGGCCGGCCATCGCCTGGCCGCGGTTGTTCGCGAGGCCCTGCTTGACCTTGTTGAGGCCCAGGTAGCTCACGATCACGCCGGCGATGCCGAGCGGAAGACCGAGCGAGAAGCAGCACAGCAGCGGGATGGCCGCGATGCCCAGGATCATGCCGACGAGGCCGAGCGTGTTCTGCGGCTGGGCCGGCGCGCCGTAGCCCGCGTTCGGGTACGCTCCGCCCGAGGTCGGGTAGGCGCCACCCGAGGTCGGGTAGGGGGTGCCGGAGACCGGCGGCTGCTGCGCGTACGGGTCCTGGTAGGCCGGCTGCTGCGGCTGCGCGTACGGGTCCTGGTACGCGGGCTGCTGCGGCTGGGCGTACGGGTCCTGGTACTGCGGCTGCTGACCGTACTGCGGCTGCTGGCCGTACTGGGGCTGCTGGCCATAGGGATCCTGGTTGGGCTGCTGCCCGTACGGATCCTGGCCCGGTGGTGGGTAGCCCATGAATATGGCTCCTAAGGCTGGGGACACTCCCGCTACGTGGTGGTTCGCATCAGGGTAGCCCGAGGGGATACGCAACCCCGGCAGCCTACTTGCCCCGATCAACTCTGCGCAGTGGTAAAGCGGTCGAGTATCGATAACTGGACCACATTGAGACTAATTCTGTCCGTGTTTGTCCGCAAATGGCGGGCGGCCCGCCGCTGAGCTGGGCCGACCCGGTCGATACAGTTCCGTGGTGACAGTTCGGCTTGTCGTTCTCGTGTCCGGTTCGGGGTCGAATTTGCAGGCCCTGCTCGAGGCGGCCGAGGATCCGGCCTACGGCGCGCGGGTCGTCGCCGTCGGCGCGGACCGCCCCGGCATCGAGGGGCTCGCCCGGGCCGAGCGCCGGGGTGTGCCCACCTTCGTCACCCGGGTGGCGGACTTCGCCACCCGCGACGAGTGGGACGCGGCCCTGCTGTCCGAGTGCGAACGCTTCGAGCCCGACCTCGTGGTCTCGGCCGGGTTCCTGAAGCTGGTTGGCCCGCGCTTTCTCGGGAAGTACGAGGGCCGGTACATCAACACGCACAACGCGCTGCTCCCGGCGTTCCCGGGCATACACGGCCCGCGCGACGCGCTCGCCTACGGCGTGAAGCTCGCCGGCGCCACGCTGCACTTCGTCGACAGCGGCGTCGACACCGGGGCGATCATCGCGCAGGTCGCGGTGCCGGTCCTCGACGACGACACCGAGGACGCGCTCCTGGAGCGGATCAAAGTAGCCGAGCGCCGCCAGCTGGTCGACACGGTCGGGCGGATGGCGCGCGAGGGCTGGACCGTCAACGAACGAAAGGTCAGGCTGGGCCGTGGCTAACCGCCGTCCCATCAGGCGCGCGCTCATCAGCGTCTACGACAAGACCGGTCTCGAGGAGCTGGCGCGCGCGCTGGCCGGCGCCGGCGTCGAGCTGGTCTCCACCGGCACCACCGCCGCGCGCATCGAGGCGCTCGGCCTCCCGGTCACCAAGGTCGAGCAGCTCACCGGCTTCCCGGAGACGCTGGACGGCCGGGTCAAGACGCTGCACCCGAAGGTGCACGCCGGTCTGCTCGCCGACCTGCGGCTGGAGGCCCACGCGGCGCAGCTGGCGGAGCTGGGCATCGAGCCCTTCGAGCTGCTGGTGTCCAACCTGTACCCGTTCACCGAGACGGTCGCCTCGGGCGCCTCCGACGACGAGTGCGTCGAGCAGATCGACATCGGCGGCCCGGCCATGGTCCGCGCGGCGGCCAAGAACTTCCCGAGCGTCGCGGTGGTCACGTCGCCGTCTTCCTATGAGGCGGTACTGCAGGCCGTGGCCGACGGCGGCTTCACGCTGGACGAGCGGCGCGCCCTGGCCGGCCAGGCCTTCGCCCACATCGCCGAGTACGACGTCGCCGTCGCCGCCTGGTTCGCCCGCGACGACCAGCAGTTCGCCGGCACCGCCCTGCGCAAGTCGGCCACCCTGCGCTACGGCGAGAACCCGCACCAGCCGGCCGCCCTGTACCTCGACCCGGCGGCCGCCCCCGGCCTCGCCCAGGCCGAGCAGCTCGGCGGCAAGGAGATGTCCTACAACAACTACGTCGACGCCGACGCCGCCTGGCGCGCCGCGCACGACTTCACCGACCCCTGCGTCGCCGTCATCAAGCACGCCAACCCCTGCGGCATCGCGATCGGCGCCGACGTGGCCGACGCCCACCGCAAGGCCCACGCCTGCGACCCGGTGAGCGCCTTCGGCGGCGTGATCGCGGTCAACGGCCCGGTCACCATCGACCTGGCCAAGCAGATCCGCGAGATCTTCACCGAGGTCGTCGTCGCCCCGTCGTACTCCGACGAGGCCCTCGCCCTGCTCACCACCAGCGCCAACCTCCGCGTGCTGCGCGCCCCCGCCTGGCGGCCGGCCGCGCTGGAGCACCGCCAGATCTCCGGCGGCGTCCTGGTCCAGGCCGCCGACCGCATCGACGCGGACGGCGACGCGGTGGGCAACTGGAAGCTCGCCTGCGGCGAGCCGGCCGACGAGGCCACCCTGCGCGACCTGGAGTTCGCCTGGCGGGCCGTGCGCGCCGTGAAGTCCAACGCCATCCTGCTGGTCACCGACGGCGCGACCGTCGGCGTCGGCATGGGCCAGGTCAACCGGGTCGACTCGTGCCACCTGGCGGTGAAGCGGGCGGGCGAGCGGGCCGCGGGCTCGGTGGCCGCGTCGGACGCCTACTTCCCGTTCCCGGACGGCCCGCAGGTCCTGCTGGACGCCAGCGTCAAGGCCATCGTGCAGCCGGGCGGCTCGATCCGCGACGAGCTGACCATCGAGGCCTGCCGCGCCGCGGGCGTGACGATGTACTTCACCGGCACCCGCCACTTCTTCCACTGACGCGCGTCGCGGTCCCCGTCACGGCAGCGTGACGGGGGCCGGGACCTTTGCCCCGAAGTAGGTGGCGATCGCGTCGCTCACCGCGTGGGCGCCCTTCTCCAGCGTCCCGCCGGGCTTCTGCTCGTACATGGCGGCCACGACGTACCGCTCGCCGTCCCCGGCGAACCCGACCGTGTGCGTCACCCAGACGTTCTTGCCGTTGACCGGCTTCTCCGCCCATCCGTCCTTGTTGCCCGGCTTGAGGCCCGACCCGGCCGCCCAGACGCCCCAGCGCTGGTTGCTCGCCACCTTGCGCAGGGTGGTGACCAGGTAGGTCCGGCTCTGCGGGTCGAGCTTGTCCAGGACGTACGACATCAGGTTCTGCAGATCCTCGGCGCTGCACCGCAGGTTGCGCCAGAAGGTGTCATAACCGTCGATGACGGCGAGGGAGCTCATGTTGTACTTCGAGCGGAAGCGATCCAGCATCCCGGGCCCGTCGTAGCGGTTCCACAGCGCCGTCGCCGCGTCGTTGTCCGAGTTGATCAGCGCCTTGTCCAGGTTGGCCCGGTCGGTGGCGTCCAGCGCGATCTCCTTGGCGGCGTTGCGCTCGAGCAGGTCGGTCGCGATCGCCAGCTTGATCGTCGACGCCGTCCAGGTCGTGGCCGTGGTGTTCCCGGCCTTCCAGACCTGCCCGGTCACCCGGTCCCGCACGATGATCCCGAAGGTCCCGGGCTGCTTCTGCACGAACGCGGCCGCCGGCGCGCCGCCGCTCGCCTTGGCCGTGGCGCTCGCGGAGGTGCTCAGCGCCGGGGCGGCACCCAGCGCGGCGTCCCCGCCCGCCTGGCGCCCCTGGCTCTCACCGACGGCCGGCTGCGCGGGCGCGGCGTCGTGCCCGCCGCAGGCCGACAGGGCGAACAGGATCAAGAGGGCGACAAGCCCGCGCCGGAGCAGCACGCCCTGCACTCTAATGGCAGGATCGGAGACCGTGACGGCAACGATTCTCGACGGCAAGGCCACGGCGACCGCCATAAAGGACGAACTCCGGCTGCGGGTCAAGGCCCTCTCGGACCGCGGCATCGTCCCGGGTCTGGGCACGATCCTGGTCGGCGACGACCCGGGCTCGCACGCGTACGTGGCGGGCAAGCACCGCGACTGCGCCGAGGTCGGCATCGCCTCGATCCGCCGCGACCTGCCGGCCACCGCCACCCAGGCCGACGTGGAGGACGCCGTCGCAGCCCTGAACGCCGATCCGGCCTGCACGGGGTACATCGTGCAGCTCCCCCTGCCGGCCGGGCTCGACGAGCGCCGGATCCTGGAGCTGATCGACCCGGCGAAGGACGCCGACGGGCTGCACCCGACCAACCTGGGCCGGCTGGTCCTGAACATCCCGGCGCCGCTGCCGTGCACGCCGCACGGCATCGTCGAGCTCCTGCGGCGCTTCGACATCCCGATCGCCGGCGCCGAGGTCACGGCCATCGGGCGCGGTCCGACGGCGGGCCGGCCGCTCGGGCTGATCTTCACGCGCAAGAGCGAGAATGCGACCGTCACGCTCTGCCACACCGGCACCCGCGACCTGGCCGCCCACACGCGCAACGCCGACATCGTCATCGTCGCCGCCGGGTCCGCCGGGCTGCTGACCCGCGACATGGTCAAGCCCGGGGCGGCGGTCCTGGACGTTGGCGTGACCCGGGTGACCGCGGAGGACGGCAGGTCGCGCCTGGTGGGGGACGTGGCGCCGGAGGTGGCCGAGGTGGCGGGGTACCTGGCCCCGATGCCCGGCGGCGTGGGCCCGATGACCCGCGCCATGCTCCTGTCCAACGTCGTCGAGCTGGCGGAACGGCAAGCCGGGTCGTAATCGTTCGATTCCCGACATGTCGGGCGCTGGCGCGCCACGACATGTCGGACTTATACGTTGTCGGGGTATAAATCGGATAAGTCGTGGCGCGCCAGCGCCCGACTTATCTGGCTTGATCTTGGCGTGCGAGTCGTACCCCTGTTCTTGGCACGGCGGCGCTGGCAGGGAGGCCCCCAGGGGCCGACCGCTTCGCCCAGTCTGGCTCGATGAGGCTTCGCCCTGATCGACCCAGACCAGGCGCTGACGGGAGCAACGGACCCCTGGTTGCGCGGACCGGAGCCATCAAGAGGCTTTTAGATCTTCTCCACCGCGGCGTGGCGCAGGACGATCCACATCACCTGGTCGCCGAAGTCGATCTGGGCCTGAGCGCGCGGGCCGGCGCCCTCCACCGCCAGCACGCGGCCGAGGCCGTAGCGCTGGTGGTTGACCCGGTCCCCCACCGACAGCGAAGGCACGTCGCGCTGCAGCTCGCTCGCCGTCGACAGCTTGGAGGCGTCGAGGCCGAGCTTGGCCGCCAGCTGGGCCGCCTTCGGCGTGCCGCCGACGAAGGACGACGTGCGGGTCTGGGTGGTGCCGGAGCTGCGGCCGCCGACGCCCGCGCGGCCGGACCAGCTGGTGTACGCCGCATCCGTGCGCTCCCACCGGACCAGCTCCGGCGGCAGCTCCTCCAGGAACCGCGACGCCGGGTTGTAGGCCGGCTGGCCCCAGGCCGAGCGGGTGACCGCCCGGGAGATGTAGAGGCGCTGCCGGGCGCGGGTGATCCCGACGTACGCCAGGCGGCGCTCCTCCTCGAGCTCCTTGCGGTCGCTCATGGCCCGCTGGTGCGGGAAGACGCTGTCCTCCAGCCCGGTGAGGAACACCACCGGGAACTCCAGGCCCTTGGCCGTGTGCAGGGTCATCAGCGTGACAACCCCGGTGTGGTCGGGGTCGTCGGTCGGGACCTGGTCGGCGTCGGCGACCAGCGAGACCTGCTCCAGGAAGCCGGCCACGCTCGGGCCGGGGACCGCGGTGGCGTCTCCCTGCTCGGCGGCGACGGCGACGTTGGCCTCGGTGCGCTCGGTGTATTCGCGGGCGACGCTCACGAGCTCCTGGAGGTTCTCCACCCGGCCCGCCTCCTGCGGGTCGGTGCTCTCCTCGATCTCGCTCAGGTAGCCGGAGCGCTCCAGCGCGGCCTCCAGCACCTCCTCGGGCATCGCGCTCGCGGCCAGCGTCCGCAGGTCGTCGAGCAGCGCGACGAACTCGCCGATCGCGTTGACGGCCCGGGTCGAGATGCCGGGGGCCTCGCTAGCGCGGCGCAGCGCGGCGCCGAAGGAGATCCGGTCCCGGCTCGCGAGGGCCTCGATGCAGGCCTCGGCGCGATCGCCGATGCCGCGGCGCGGGGTGTTGAGGACCCGGCGGACGCTCACCGTGTCGTCCTCGTTGACCACGGCGCGCAGGTAGGCCAGCGCATCGCGGACCTCCTTGCGCTCGTAGAAGCGGACGCCGCCGACCACCTTGTAGGGCAGGCCGAAGCGGATGAACATCTCCTCGAAGACGCGGGACTGCGCGTTGGTGCGGTAGAACACGGCCACGTCGGCCGGGCGCACGCCCTCGGCGTCGGAGAGCCGGTCGATCTCGCGGGCCACCCAGTCGGCCTCGGCGTGCTCGGTGTCGGCGACGTAGCCGACGATCTGCTCGCCGTTGCCCTGGTCGCTCCACAGGCGCTTGGGCTTGCGGTCGGTGTTGCGCCCGATCACGGCGTTGGCCGCGTTGAGGATCGTCTGGGTGGAGCGGTAGTTCTGCTCCAGCAGGATCGTGTGCGCGTTGGGGAAGTCGCGCTCGAACTCCAGGATGTTGCGGATCGTGGCGCCGCGGAAGGCGTAGATCGACTGGTCGGCGTCGCCCACCACGCAAAGCTCGCCGGTGTCCCCGACCAGCTCCTTCACCAGCATGTACTGCGCCTGGTTGGTGTCCTGGTACTCGTCGACGAGGACGTGGCGGAAGCGCCGGCGGTAGGTCTCGGCGACCTCCGGGTGGCTCTGCAGCAGGTGCACCACGCGCATGATCAGGTCGTCGAAGTCGAGCGCGTGGGCCTCGGAGAGCCGCTGCTGGTACAGCGTGTAGGCCTCCGCCAGCGCCCGCTCGGCCGGCCCCTTGGCGGTGGCCGCGAAGGTCTCCGGGTCGACCAGCTCGTTCTTCAGGTTCGACACCTGGGTGGCCAGGCCGCGGGCCGGGTAGCGCTTCGGGTCGAGGTCCAGCTCGCGCGCGACCAGCTGCATGAGCCGGCGGGAGTCGTCGGCGTCGTAGATCGAGAACGTCGACTTGAGCCCGGCGTGGTCGTGCTCGGCCCGCAGGATGCGCACGCAGGCCGAGTGGAACGTGGACACCCACATCAGCCGGGCGCGGTTGCCGACCAGCCTGGCGACCCGCTCCTTCATCTCGCCGGCGGCCTTGTTGGTGAACGTGATGGCGATGATCTCGCCGGGGTGCACGTTGCGGGCGCCCAGCAGGTAGGCGATGCGGCTCGTCAGCACCTTGGTCTTGCCGGATCCGGCGCCGGCCACGATGAGCAGCGGGCTGCCCTCGTGGGTCACCGCATCGCGCTGGGGGCCGTTGAGCCCGTCCAGCAGGTCGCGCTTGGGCGGTCGGGGCTGCGCCGCCGGGGCCTCGGGCTGCGGCGGGCGCGACTGGGGTACCTCGAAGAGAGCATGCATCGCCTCGCGAGTGTATGCCCGCTCGTACGGATGGCCGAAAACCGACGCGTCCCAACTTCCGGAAGGACTTTCCGCAGCGGCGCGGGGCGTGCCATACTCGGCTACGTGATCGAGCAGGTGCGCTCCTACTTTTTTTACGGCTACCGGAGTCCGGCAGCCGTAGGTCGCGCCTGATCGCAAAGCCTACCGACGCCCCGGGCTCCGAAGCCCGGGGCGTTCGCGTTCCCGGGACCGGATCGCACGGACCCGAACGAAAAGGAACGAAGAGAGATGGCCGCCGTCACCATGGACCAGCAGACCACCCCTGACCAGCACATTGCCGGCCTGCGTAACCGCATCGACGAGATCGACGCGGCGATCATCGCGCTCTGGAAGGAGCGTGCGTCGATCTCGCAGGAGGTCGGCAAGACCCGCGTCGCCGCCGGCGGGACCCGCCTCGTGCTCTCCCGCGAGCGCGAGATCCTGGAGCGCTTCAGCGCGGAGCTCGGCGCCGACGGCACGCAGCTGGCGCTGCTCATCCTGCGCGCGGGCCGCGGTCGGCTGTAATAGGTGCATGACCTTTCCTCCATCGGCGACGCCGCTGACTGACGTACAGCGCGTGCTGTGCGTGCTCGCGCACCCCGACGACGTGGACTTCGGCTCGGCCGGCACGATCGCGACCTGGGTCGACGCCGGCCTCGAGGTGGCCTACCTGCTCGTGACCCGGGGCGACGCGGGCGGCTTCGACGACACGCCCCGGGAACAGATGCCGATCCTGCGCGAGGCCGAGCAGCGCGCGGCCGCCGCGGCCGTGGGCGTCAAGCAGGTGGAGTTCCTGGACGGGTACCGCGACGGCGTCCTCGAGCCGACCATCGCCCTGCGCCGGGACATCACCGCGGCGATCCGCCGTTTCCGCCCCGACCGGGTCCTCACCAACTCGCCCCTGCGCCGCTGGGACCGCCTGGCCGGGCCCAGCCACCCCGACCACCTGGCCGCGGGCGAGGCGACCACGTGCGCGGTCTACCCCGACGCGCGTAACCCGTTCACGTTCACCGACATCGGGCTGGAGGCCTGGACGGTGCGCGAGATCTGGTACAGCGGCGGCCCCGACCCCGACCACATCGTCGACATCACCGACGTGTTCCCGCGCAAGCTGGCGGCCCTGCGGGCGCACGCGTCGCAGACCTCGCACATCGAAGGCTTCGACGAGATGCTGCGCCAGCGCCACGCGATGGTGGCCACGGCCGCCGGGCTGCCCGAGGGGCGCCTGGCCGAGGGCTTCTCGGTGTTCGCGACCGCCTAGACGAGGCGGCGGTCGGCGGCCCAGCGCGACAGCTCGTAGCGGTTGGACATCTGCAGCTTGCGCAGCACGTTGGAGACGTGTGTCTCGACCGTCTTGATCGAGATGAACAGCTCCTTGGCGATCTCCTTGTAGGCGTAGCCCCGGGCGAGCAGCCGGAGCACCTCCCGTTCGCGGTTGGTGAGCTGGTCGAGCTCGGGGTCCGCCACCGGGGCGTCGGGGCGGGCGGCGAAGGCGTCGAGCACGAAGCCGGCCAGCCGGGGGCTGAACACCGCGTCGCCGTCGGCGACCCGGCGGATCGCGTCGGCGAGCTCGTCGGGGGAGATCGTCTTGGTGACGTACCCGCGGGCGCCGGCCCGGATGAGCCCGATCACGTCCTCGGCCGCGTCGGAGACGGACAGGGCGAGGAAGCGCACCTGCGGGTGGGAGCGGCGCATCGCGTCGAGCACCGCGCGGCCGCCGCCGTCGGGCATGTGCACGTCGAGCAGCACGACGTCGGGCTCGAGCGCGGAGATCTTCTGCACCGCCTCGGCGACCGCGCTCGCCTCGCCCACGACGTCGACGTGCAGGCCGAGCTCGGCGCGGACGCCGGCGCGGAACATCGCGTGGTCGTCGACCAGGAACACGCGCAGTCGCTGGGTCTCTTCGGTGCTCATCGTTCTCCGCTTTCGCTCATGGACTTCCGGCGCCGGGACTCAGTGTCGATCGGCATGGACAGGCGCACCTCGGTGCCCTCCCCCGGCGTGCTTCGGATCTCGGCCTTGCCGCCGTGGCGCTGCATGCGCAGGACGATCGAGCCGCGCACACCATGGCGGTCGGCATCCACCGCCTTCAGGTCGAAGCCGGCGCCCCGGTCGCGCACGAAGACGCTGACGCAGTCGGGCTCCACCTCGGCGTACAGCGAGATCGTCTGCACCTTGGCGTGCTTGGCCGCGTTGACCAGCGCCTCGCGGGCGGCCGCGACGATCGCGCCGACCTTCTCGTCGACGTCCACGTCGCCGACGACCACGGTCTCCACCGCCACCGCGAAGGTGTCCTCGACCTCGGCCGACGCCTCCTCCAGCGCCGCGCTGAACTTCTCCATCGGCGAGGCCGTCGGCTTGTACAGCCAGTTGCGCAGCGTCCGCTCCTGTCCCCGGGCGAGGCGCTGCACCTCCTTGAGGTCCCCCGCGTTGCGCTGGATGAGCGCGAGCGTGTGCAGCACCTGGTCGTGGATCATGGCGGCCAGCTCGGCCCGCTCCTGCTCCCGCACTCGGGCCTCGCGCTCGGTGCTGAGCTGGGTGAACATGCGGTACAGCAGGGGCGCCAGCGCCAGGCCGACCCCGGCCAGCGCGACGGCGGCGAAGCCCAGGCCGTAGCCGATCGAGGAGAACGGCACGCCGCGCAGGGGCACCACGCCGACCACGAACACGCCGATGATCCCGGAGACGACCAGCAGGCCGCCGCCGACGAAGCGGACGAGGTACGACTTGCGGTTGTTGTCCATGACCGCGCCCAGCCACGGCATGCCCGGCACGGTGGCCGACCAGCGCTCGCGGCGCTTCGGGTCGGCCTGGTGCCAGATGATGCCGGCGCCGAGCGCGATGATCGCTGCGAGCCAGCCGATGACCGCGGAGGCGGTGCCGTCCGGCTGCACCATCAGGCGCAGGATCACCACGCCGACGCCGAGCGCGAGGAACGCGAAGAGCTGGTTGACGTTGCGCCCGCCGTGGCGGCCGTGCGGCTGCAGCGGCAGGACCGCCCAGAAGGCGGCGTAGAGCAGCGCGCCGAGCCCGTTGAAGCCCGCCAGCACCACGAACGCCACCCGCACCAGCAGGACCGACGCGCCGAGGTGCGCGGCGATGCCCGCGGCGACGCCCGCGACGACCCGGTCGGCGGGCTCGCGATACAGGCGGCGGGCGGGGATCGGGCTGCTCATTGCGCTCGTTTCTGGTGGCCGGCGGACTCGGTACCCCAGAATCGTCACATGAAGGGCTGCGGCGAAACCACTCCGAGCGCCCCGGAGCCGCAGAATCAGGGTGGCGTCAGGGTCGATGCCTGAGGCGCCGGCGGGGGCGCATCGGCGAGCATTGGCGACATGACGAAACCGCCTGCCGCCGACGAGCCGGGCGCCAGCGCCGCCGCGGAACGGTCCGCGGAGCCGGTGGACGAGCACGCGCCGGCCGCCACCGGCACTCCTCCCGTGTCCGGCGATCCTGCCGCGCCCAGCGCTCCTCCCGCGCCCAGCGCTCCCCCTGTGTCCGGCGATCCTGCCGGGCCCGGCGATCCGGCCGGGCACGAGAAGGACGACGCCGCTTCCGAAAAGGACGACGTGCCGCGCTTCGAGGCCGACTACGCCCCGGGCGACACGACCACGCCCGTCGACTGGCCTTCTTCGGAGGAGCCGCCGCCCCGGTACTCCCCTCCGCCCGGGGACGGGACTCCTCCCCCGCCTCCGCCCGGGGGCAACACGCCGCCGCCCGGGGGCAACACGCCGCCGCCCGGGGGCAGCATGCCGCCGCCCGGTGGCCAGTCGCCGTTCGGGTTCGGCAATCCGCCGTTCGGCAGCGGGTTCAACCGGACGTTGCTGGTGCGGCCGCAGCAGGGCCGCTACATAGCCGGCGTCTGTGCGGCCATCGGCCGGGCCACCAACACCGACCCCACGCTCTGGCGGGTCATCTTCGCCGTGCTGACGCTGGCCGGTGGGGTGAGCATCGTGGCGTACCTCGTCGGCTGGCTCCTCCTGCCCGCCGAGGGCGACACCGGCTCGCCCCTGGAGGCGCTGCTCGGCCGCGGGCGCTCGACCACCTCCGCGCCGCTGGCCATCACCATCGGCGTGTTCGCGGTGCTCGCGTTCCTGCTGGTCATGTCCCATAACTTGGGCGCCGCCATGGTCGGGCTGGCGATCGTGATCGGCGTGATCGCCCTCGTGGCGCGCGGTCAGCAGAACGGCGGCCAGCATCCGCCCGCGGCCGGGCCCTTCGTGCCGCCGGCGGTGCCCAACCCGCCGGCCGGCGGCCCCTCGGGGCCGGCGCCGTTCGGGACCGGCTTCGGCGCCGGGCCTGCGCCGGCGGGCGCCCGGCCGTTCGGGTCACCGTCGTTCGGGTCGCCCTCGTTCGGGCCCATGTCGTTCGGGGCACCGTCGTTCGGACCCGGCACGACCACGACCACCGGGGCGCCGGTCGCCGAACCCGCTTCGGAGGAGCAGGCGCGGACCGCCGAGATGCCGCCGGTCGCCGAGCCCGGCCAGTTCGCGGCACTGCAGGAGCCGACCATTGTGACGCCTCCGCCGCCCGCGCCGCTGATCCCGCCGATCCCGCCGCTGCCTCCGCTGCCCCCGTTGCCGCTGGGCGGGCCCGGGTACCGGCCGCCGTTCGCGCCGCACGGGCCGTACGCGGCGAGCAGCCCGTACGCGCAAAGCCTGGGTGGCTATCCGCCGCCGGGGGTGCCGGTCTCGCCGTACCCCGGGCTGGCCCCGATCCCGCCGAAGCCCCGCAAGGAGAAGTCCAAGCTGGGCCGGATCACGTTCTCGCTGATCGTGCTCTCGCTGGGCGTCATGGCCGCGCTGCAGGTCACCGCGGTGGACTTCAAGGTGAGCACGTTCTTCGCGGTACCGCTGGCCATCACCGCCCTTGGCCTGATCACGGGCGCGTGGCTCGGCCGGGCCCGGGTGCTGATCCTGCTCGGCGCCGTGCTGAGCATCGCCCTGGCGATCTCGGCCGCGGCGAGCGTGCCCACGCCGCACCGCACGGAGAACATCACCATCACGCCCGCCTCGGTGAACGCGCTGAGCCCGGAGTACTCCACGGACCTCGGCAACATCACCGCGGACCTCACCGGGATCAACTTCGTCGACCAGGACGTGTCCGTGTCCTTCCGGGCCGGCGTGGGCAACATCAACATCACGGTCCCGCCGAACGTCGACGTCACGGTCAACGTGCACATCCAGGGCGGGGACTGCAACGTGTTCGGCCACGGCTGCGGCGGGTTCAAGCAGACCAGCTCGTTCACCGATCTGGGCGAGGACGGCCCGGGTGGAGGCAAGCTCCACCTTGACCTGGACATGCGATGGGGCGATGTGAGGGTGAACCGATGAAGCCACACCGTCTGGACGGCGTCTCGCTGACGTTCGGCCTGATCTTTCTGGGCATCGTGGTGGTCTGGCTGTTCAACCAGGCCGTCTCGGTGCACCTCAGCGCCGGCTGGATCGTGGCCGGGGGGCTGATCCTGTTCGGGGTACTAGGCCTGGTGGGGGCGCTGCGCTCCGACAAACCGTCGGAGCGCAGCAAGGCCGGGGGGAACACGGATCCGTACGACTACGACCTGGACGGCGACTGACAGATCGCAGCACGGAATATGCTGGCCGGCGGGGCATGTGTCCCTGCCGGTCAGTTTTTCCGTCCCGAGCCTCGCCGGCCTTCTCCAGAACTCGCCGACTTCTCCAGAGGAGCCCTTCCGAGATGACCCAGTTTCCCGTTGGCGGCCCGTCCGGCGCATCCCGCCGTCCGATCCAGATCGGTGACCGAGCCGCCCGGGTTCTCGCCTCCGAACTCGCCCGCCACGGCGGCCCCAAGACCGGCCTGGTCATCGGCGCCGTGGCCGGCTCGCCCGCCCTGGCCGCGGCGATCGACGCACTGCTGCCGGACGACCGGCTGACCGTGGTCGGCACCGAGCCCGGCGCCGCGGCCGCCCTGCGCGAGCACGTGGATCGGCAGGGCCGCTGGGTCGCCGAGCGCACCCGGGTGCTCGAGTCGGTGGACGCCGCCGAGCCGGCCGACGTGGTGATCCACGCCGAGGCGTTGGCCGGCAGCGCGGAGGACGCCCGCGCGGTCCTCGCCGAGATGGCCAAGCTGGTCAGCCCCGGCGGCGTGCTGACCGTCGTGGTGCCGGCCACCCGGCTGCCCAGCGGGGCGGCCGACGAGGTGGAGCGGCAGGCCGCGCTGTACGGCGTGGGCAGCGACCTGGTCCTGCGCAACGTCCCGCCGGTGCGCATCCACCGGCTGCGGCACACCCCGGCCGACCACACGACGGCGGCCAACCTGCTGCCCGCCGTGCGCCCCTCGAGCGTCCCGCTGACCCGCGGCATGAACATCGACTCCAACGGCGTGGCCGCGGCCGGCATCGCGCTGGGCCTGGCCGCGCTGGCCAAGGCGGCCCGCCCGAAGTCGAAGCTGTGGCTGGTCCCGGCCCTGGCCGCGGCCCCGGTGGCGGCCTTCTTCCGCGACCCGCAGCGCGACGTCCCGGAGGACCCGCGCGCCGTGGTGGCGGCCAGCGACGGCAAGGTGCTGGGCGTCGAGCGGATGGAGGACAAGCGCTTCGGCGACATGGAGTTCCTGCGCATCGCGGTCTTCCTGTCCGTCCTCGACGTGCACGTCAACCGCGCCCCGGTGGCCGGCAAGGTGATCGACTACTTCGTGGAGGACGGCGGCTTCGCCCCGGCCATGAACCCGGAGGCCGAGCACAACGTGGCGGCGTACACCCTGCTCGAGACCGCCCACGGCCCGGTCGCCGTGGTGCAGCGCACCGGCCTGATCGCCCGCCGGATCGTCCAGCGGGCGCCGATCGGCTCGCTGCTGGCCAAGGGCGAGCGCTTCGGCCTGATCCGCTTCGGCTCCCGCACCGACGTCTACCTCCCGGCCGACAAGGCCACCCCCGTCGTGGCGCCGGGAGACCGCGTCATCGGCGGCCAGACGGTCATCGCCACCTGGCACTGAGCCGGTAACCGGGTGTTCGTCGCCGATCATGGCGGCGAGCACCCGGTTCGGGCGGAACTCGACATGTCGGGCGCTTCGCGGCGCGGCATGTCGGATTTATACCCTGACAGGCGGAAAATCGGCGTGCAAGGCGGCGCAAATCGGACTTATACCCTGTCCCCGGTTTCAAGGGATCGTTGCAACACCTGACTTGATCAGGGGTTGCTGTGTTCGAGATCCGGG
>NZ_BAAARV010000138.1:0-53833 GCF_039532525.1 Dactylosporangium salmoneum | reverse complement strand
AAGCCGTCCTGACCATCGCCATCATCAACGAGTGGCTATGACTGGGTTATGAAACACGCCTTAGGGTCGTGGGCCCTCCCCCAACCGATTCATCGACTCGGCGCCGCCCGCATAGCCGGCCACATCAGGCGACGGAACGCCGAGGGCAGGTGGCCGGCATCGAAGCGGGCATTGCGGGTACGGCGCAGGTCGCCCAAAGACTCTTTACGCGCCGAACCCGGGGCTCAGGCCGATACGAACGTGTGCGCCGAATACATCTCCAGCTCCTCCTTGACGCCGGTTTCCTCCAGGATCGGCGTGAGGCGGTCGCCGAATCGACGGCAAGCCTCCTCGGACTCCCACACGTCGACTACCCGGAAGCCGTGTTCGCCCTCTCCGGCGATGTGCGTCAGCAGGCCCTCGGCGGGCCAGTCCGCAGGCGTCTCCAAGCGGGTTTTGCCGCCGGTGAGCCTCCGGACGATTTCCTCGTACCGCTCCTGCGTAAAAGTCGGCCCCTGTGTAACAAGTACAACCGGCATGGCGACCCCCTCGCAGATCTGGGACTCAACCCAAAGGATAGTCCCGGCCTGCGGTGCTGGTCGCCCACAGCCGGTAGCCCGATGTCCACGTCGCCGCGGTCTGTCTAGGCTCGGGCCATGCGAAACGCGGAGGCCGAGGCCCTGGCGCTGCTGTCCGACCTCGTCCGCATCGACAGCGTCAACCCGGGGCTGGTCCCGGGTGCCGCGGGCGAGGCGGACATCGTCGAGCACCTCCGCTCGCGGCTCCACGGCTCGGGCTTCGTCACCACGGTGGTCCCGGCACCAGGCCATGCCAATCGCCCCAGCCTGGTGGCGGTGCCGCCGGGGCCGGCCGAGTGGCCGACGCTCGTGCTGAACGGCCACCTCGACACCGTGGGTGTGGCCGGGATGCCGGAGCCGTTCGTGCCTCGACTCGACGGGGACCGGCTCTTCGGTCGCGGCGCCGCGGACATGAAGGGTGGCGTGGCGGCGATCGTTGCCGCCGCGGAGCACCTGGTGGCGACGAAGGCGCCGGTTCGCCCGGTGCTCGCGCTGGTGGCCGACGAGGAGGACGCGAGTCTGGGCAGCGAGGCCGTGATCGACGCGCTGCCCGGGCTCGGGGTCCGGCCGGACGCCTGCCTGATCGCGGAGCCGACCGACCTCGCGCTGAGCAGGTCGCTGCGCGGATTCGCCGTCGTGCGGGTGAGCTTCACCGGCCGCGCCGCGCACAGCTCGCAGGCAGACCTCGGCGTCAACGCCGTCACCCATCTGGGCCGGTTGTTGCACGCGGTCGACGAACGAGCCGCGGCCGTCCGGGCCGGCGGCGGCGACCTGATGGTGACGGTCGCGCGCGGCGGGGAGTCGCCGTTCGTGGTGCCCGACCACGCGGAGTGCCTGGTCGAGCTGCGCACGACGGCGGGCCGCTCGAGCGCCGCGGCTCTCGACGAGGTGCGCTCGCTGCTCGAGCCGGAGTGGTGCGCCACTGCCGAGCTGGTCGCTTATCGCGACGGATGGCAGCTTGATACAGCAGGGCCGGCCGCCGGGCTTTCCCGCCGGCTCGGCGCCGAGCTCGGAACCGGACCGACCTTCGACGCGCCGTACTGGATGGAGGCTCCCTTGTGGCAGCAGGTCTGCCCCACCCTGGTGTGCGGCCCATCCGGCGGCGGGTTGCACGCGGTCGATGAGTGGGTCGACGTGCGCCAGGTCCGCGCCCTCGCCTCCGCACTGATCACGGTCCTCGCCGACTGGAGACCCGATGCCGACTGACCCGCGCGGGCTACGCGGTGACGCGCCACTGCTGGATGCCTGGCTGCGCTTCCGTGAGAGCCCACCGACGCCGTTCACCATCCCGGGCCACAAGCAGCGCACCGACCTCGTCGGCGATGTGGTCGCCGGTGATGTCCCGCTCTACGCCGGCCTCGACACCATGAAGCTCAGCACCGGCGTGCTCGCCGAGGCCGAGGCCCGCGCGGCGCGGCTGTGGGGCGCGGACTTCTGCCGCTTCTCCACCGGCGGCGCGACCCACGCCAACCAGGCCGTCGCCCTGGCCGTCGCGGGCGACGGCGACCGGGTCATCGTCAGTCGCACCCTGCACCGTTCGCTCTTGCTCGGACTGGTGCTGGCCGGCCTGACTCCCGTCTGGGTACGCCCCGAGGTCGACCCCGTCACCGGCCTCCCGCTCGGCGTCGCACCTGCGACCGTACGGCGCGCCTTGTCCGCGAATCCCGACGTGCGGGCGGTGTTCGTGGGCGACCCGTCCTACGTCGGCACCGTCGGCGACATCGCCGGCCTGGCCGACGCGGCACACGAGTTCGGTGTACCCCTGGTCGTCGACGCGGCGTGGGCCGCCCACTTCGGCTTCCATCCCGCGCTGCCCCGGCACCCGCTCCAGCTCGGTGCCGACGTCGTGGTGACCAGCGCCCACAAGACGCTGCCCGCCTGGAGCCAAGCCGCGCTCGTGCTGGCCCGCACCGACCGCGTCGAAGCCGCACGTCTCGACGCCGGCGTCGAGGCGACCGCGACCACCAGCCCGGCGGGCGCCATGCTCGCCAGCATCGACGCCGCCCGCGCGCTGCTCGAACGCGACGGCGAGGCCCTGCTCGGCGACGCCATCGCAGCCACCCGCGAGGCTCGGGACCGGCTCCGCGACGTCGACGGCCTCACCGTCCTCGACGGTCCCGGAGTCGACCCGCTCAAACTGACGCTGCTCCTGTTCGGAACCGGTGCCGACGGCAACCTCGTCGAGCAGGACCTCCTGGCCGCCGGGCTGCCGGTCGAGTCCGCCGACCGCGACGTGCTCGTCGCCGTCGTCTCGCTCGCCGACACCCGTGACTCCCTCGACCGCCTGACCACGGCCCTGGCCGATTCGGTGCGGCGGCACCGGGGCGCACCGCGGCCGGTCATCGGACCCGCGGCGTACCACGTCGAGCCCGTCGCGTCGATGCCCCCACGACAGGCGTTCTTCGCCGCCGCCAAGACGCTGCCGATTGACCTGGCCGTCGGACAGGTCTGCGCCGAGCTCGTCGCGCCGTATCCGCCCGGCATCCCGGTCCTCGCACCCGGTGAGCAGATCACGGCCGAGGCGCTCGCGGCCCTCAACCAGGCCCGGCGTGCCGGCGTCCGAATCGCCTACGCAGCGGACCCGTCCCTCAGCACTCTGCGGGTCACAAGTAGCTGAAGCAGCCGGGATAGCACATACCGCGCGACGGTATATGCTTCGACGGTGGACTCTATGAGTGAACAGGCGTTCCTGATCCTCGCGGCGCTCGCCGATCAGCCCCGGCACGGCTACGGGCTGGTGACAGAGGTCGCCGCGATGTCCGAGAACCGCATCCAGCTCCGGGCGAGCACGCTCTACGCAGCCCTGGAGCGTCTCGTCGCCCGCGGGCTCATCGAGCCCGAGCGCGACGAGGTCGAGAACGGCCGGCTGCGCCGCTACTACCGCCTGACGGACGCGGGTGCGGCCGCGGTGGAGGCCGAGACGCAGCGGATGACCGCCCAGGCCCGCGCGGCGAAGCGCCGCCTCGCCCGGCGCGCCCAGCAGTCGGCGCCTCGGCTCGGACTGACCGGATGAGCCCCGCGGACCGGATGGAGCCCTTGGAGCGGCGCTACCGCCGGCTGCTGCGGCTGCTGCCCGCCGACCACCGGGCCACCCGCGGCGAGGAGCTGCTCGGGCTGCTGATCGACCTCGACGAGGGTCGCACCCGGCCCAGCCTCCGGCAGGCCGCCGGGGTGTTCGGCCTCGCGCTGCGGCTTCGCGTGCCCCGCGCCGCATCCCTGCTGTTCGCGGCGTTCCTCGTCGCGTACAGCACCGCGGTGCTCGCCACCGTGTACGACGTCAGCACCACAACCATGACGGTCAGCGTCGACAGCCGGTTCCCCGTGCACAACGTGACCCTCGCGCTGCTGATCCCCAACGTGCTCCGGCTCGGCGTCGCGGTGTCATGGATCATCGGTGCCCGCCGCACGGCGGTGGCCGTCTTCGCCACGCTGCTCGCCTACTCGCTGTTCAACTCGGGACCCAACCTCCTCCTGTTCGACGTCGCGGTGCTCGTGGTGCTGGGAGCCGCCGTGGCGCTGCGGTGGCCGGCGCCGCGGCCGCGTGTCGTGCTGCTGGCGACGATCCCGCTCGCGATGCTGCTGTGGACGCTCACCGCGGCGGTGGGCAACCACGTCGCCTACGGCGGGCTGCCGTTCCTCGTCACCCACTTCGGCGGGCTGCCGTCCATCACCGTCGTCGTCGCCCTGATCGGCGCGATCGGCGGCCTGGTGTCCCGCCGGACCTCCGGCAGCAGGAGCCAGCCGAGCGGACCGCAGGACGAGCCCACACCCGCGACAGGCTGATCCGCCCATCGGCCCCGGGTTTGCTTGTCCTGAGACCCGCAAGCCCGGGGAACGAACGGGTCAGCTAAGGATGTCTCGTAACGGCGTTGGGGCCATTCAGTCATCCATGACGATGTCCCGGTGCAGGTGATCTCGGCAGCACATCCGGAGTGGATCGTGCCGTTCACCGGGTTACGCCCGGCCCAGTCCCGCCGGCTGGTGCGCCTCGTTGCCGAACGCGGCGGGAACGCCATCGCCGACGGACGCCCCGGCCGACAGTGGACGCTGCCACTGGCCGACCGGCTCCTGCCGGTCATCGCCTACGGGCGCACCAACCTGACGATGCGCCACCTCGGGCCGCTGTCCGGGGTGTCGCATCGGCTGGCCGGGCCAGGGTAGCGCGGTTGAGCGCTCGCGCGTCGAGGTGTCCGGTCATCCCCGGTCCGCTGCGGCGCGGTCGGCGGTGCGGCGCCGGCGCAGGTGGGGTTGCGCGAGCTCCGGCGGCACGTAGGAGACGTCGATCGGCCCGAGGTCGACGCCGGGCGGGACGACCTCGTCGATCCGGTCGAGGATGTCGTCGTCAAGGGTCGCGCCGGCGCCGGCGAGCAGATCGTCGAGGTGGGCCATGGTGCGCGGGCCGATGATGGCGGACGTGACCGCCGGGTGCGTGATGGTGAAGGCCAGGGCGAGGTGGGTCAGTGACAGACCGGCCTGTTCGGCGATCGGGACGAGCCGCTCGACGGCGTCGAGTTTGCGCTCGTCGGTCATGTGCCTGGGCACCCAGTGCATACGCGCCTGCGACGCCTGCTCGCCGCCGCCCTTGCGGTAGCGGCCGGTGAGCAGGCCCATGGCCAGCGGGCTCCAGACGAGCGTGCCGATGCCGTAGCGCGCGCAGACCGGGAGGACCTCGCGCTCGATGCCGCGGTTCAGGATCGAGTACGGCGGCTGCTCGGTGCGGAAGCGGGCCAGTCCGCGCCGCTCGGAGACCCACTGGGCCTCGACGATCTCCGCGGCCGGCAGGCTGGAGTGGCCGATCGCGCGTACCTTGCCCGCCCGTTGGAGGTCGGTCAGCGCGGCGAGGGCCTCCTCGATGTCGGTGCCGGGTTCGGGGTGGTGTACCTGGTACAGGTCGATGTGGTCGACGCCGAGGCGGCGCAACGAAGCGTCGACCGCGGTGACGATCCAGCGGCGGGAGTTGCCGCGACGATTGGGATCCGCACCCATCGGGCCGTTGACCTTGGTGGCGAGCACGACGTCGTCGCGGCGCCCGCGCAGGGCCTTGCGCACGATCCGTTCGGTCTCGCCGTCGCCGCCGTAGACGTCGGCGGTGTCGATGAAGTTGATACCGGCGTCGAGGGCCCGGTGGATGATTCGGACGCAGTCGTCGTGGTCAGGGTTGCCGGCCGGGCCGAACGTCATGGTGCCCAGGCAGTAGGGGCTGACCTGGATGCCGGTGCGACCCAGGGGACGCATACGCATGCATGGCTCCTTCTCGAGGCTGGGGGATCTGGCAGCGGGACGAAGGGCCCCTCGTCCCGCTGCCGGAGGGCGAGGATCAGGCGTTGGCGTGCTGGGCGGCGACGTCGAGGATCCATGTGATGCCGAAGCGGTCGGTCAGCATTCCGAACGCCGGTGCCCACTGCGCCGGGCCGTAGGCCTCGACGACGGTGGCGCCGTCGGCCAGCTTCTCCCACAGCGCGCCGACCTCTTCGACGGTCTCGCCGCGGACCGACAGGAAGAACGGCTCGCCGGTCAGCGTCATGCCGTGCTCGCGCCGCGTGGAAGGCGCCGCCGCGGAGAGCGGCGCGGAGAGCGCTGACGCGGAGGGCGCCGGCGCGGTGCCGGCTCCGGCCTGGCCGGGCACGTCGTAGGCCATGACGCGGAAGCCGTCCTCGGCCGCGACCTGGCCCCAGACGACCTTGCCAGCGTCGGGCAGTTCCTTCGGCATCCCGAAGTCGCCGTACGTGATGACCATGATCTCGCCGCCGAACACCGAGCGGTAGAACTCCAGTGCCTCGCGGGCGTTGCCCCGGAAGTTGAGGTGGGCTGTGGTGGTGATGCTCATCAAGACTCCTGGTGAGAGTTGTTCCGGGCACGGTGCCCGGCCGGCGTCACCACCAAGGTTCGACGGCATAGGTGACAGGTTGTGGCACCTACTGCGGGTAGATTCGAACTCGTGCCGAAAACGTCCGGTCGACTGCTGGCCCTGCTGTCGCTGCTGCAGACGCGCCGCGACTGGCCGGGCACGCTGCTGGCCGAGCGGCTCGACATCAGCCTGCGGACCGTGCGCCGCGACGTCGACCGGCTGCGCGAGCTCGGCTACCCCATCGCCGCGGTCAAGGGTCCTGACGGCGGCTACCGGCTCGGCGCCGGCGCCGAACTCCCCCCGCTGCTGTTCGACGACGAGCAGGCCGTCGCCCTCACCATCGCGCTGCAGATCGCCGCCACCACGCTGGGCGACGGCACCGGCGAAGCGGCAGTACGGGCGTTGACCACCATCCGGCAGGTCATGCCGTCCCGGCTCCGGCACCGCATCGACGCCCTGCAGGTCACCGCCGTCGAACGGCCTACCACCCGACCGGCCGCCCCGATCGACGGCGACGTGCTCCTGGCGATCAGCTCCGCCGCGCGAGCCCACGAGATCCTCCGCTTCGACTACGGCCCCGGGACCGCGGACAGGCCCCCGCGCCGCGTCGAGCCGCACCACGTCATCACCTGGGACGGACGCTGGTACCTCGTCGCGTGGGACCTCGACCGGTCGGACTGGCGCACCTTCCGCGCCGACCGGATCGCCCTGCGCATCCCCAACGGGCCCCGCTTCACGCCCAGGGAACTGCCCGGCGGCGACGTGACCGCCTTCGTCACCGGCAGGTTCCGCGGCGCCGACGACGGCTTCGTCGGCTGGCCGTGTCAGGGCACCGTGCTCCTCGACCTGCCGGCCGCCACCGTCGCCCTCTACACGCGCGACGGGATCGTCGAGGAGCTCGGCCCGGACCGCTGCCGGCTCACGCTCGGCTCCTGGTCCTGGCCCAGCCTTGCCGCTGCCATCGCCCGGTTCGACGCCGAGATCGAGGTCGTCGGCCCTGCCGAGCTCGTCGACGCCTTCAGCCACCTGGCCCGCCGCTTCGCCAGGACCGCCGCCGGCCGTACCCCGGGCGGGACTTCCTGATCCTCACGGCCGGGCCGCCCTGGGGGTTCGGTCCGGGTCGCGCTCAGCGGTGGGATCGATCAGCCCTGCGAAGGGTCTCCACCCGGGTCACGTCGGCGGAGGCCGGCGAATGCGTCGGCGCCGCGGGACCGCCCCGTCGCCGAGCCGCCGCGGGGGCAGAAGACCCTTGGAGGGTAGTCATGGTGTGCTCCGTAAGCTTTATGTGGTTACGGCACCACGTTCGCTGAGCCGACTGGTCCGCCACTGGTTGCCGTTGATGGATCGACGGTTGCGGACCGGTGTCATGAGACTGTCATGCTTCCGCCGTACCCCCGCCGCATCAGCGATCGATGGTTGCACTATGCACATGACGCTCAGGGTGCTCGCATGACCGCGTTGCTCAGCCGCGACGGCGCGGACTTCAGCCTGGTCTGCGATGCCTGCGGGCGGCTGGTCGGCAGCCTCGCGGCCTCGACCGGCGACTGGGACACGGCCTGGAACCTGTTCAGCCTTGACGGCTGGCAGGGCAGCAGCCTGGCCGTCGGTCCGCATACCTGCGGGGTATGCGGACCGGTGACGTCGCTCGCAGGCATCGTCGCCCGGTCGCTCGACGCGCCGTCGATCACCCCGGCCGGCCGGGTGAACCAGCGGGTGGTGACGCAGTTGCTCACCGATGTGCGCGCCATCTATCTTCGCGGCGAGCTGGGGTATGCCGACAACGCCCAGCTCTGGGATCTTCTCAGCGGGGAGCCAGGCCCCTTCGCACACCTGATGGTCGACCTCGGCGGGGTCGGCCGGCTGAGCTCGGCGACGATCGACGTGCTGGTCCGGGGTGCACAGCGCCTCGCCGACCGCGGCGGCCGAGCCTGCCTGGTGTGCGCCGGCCCGGGCGTTGCCGCAGCACTACGCATGCTGTGCCTGCAACGGGTCCTGCCGACGTTCACGGATCAGATCACCGCACTCGACTGGTTGCGCGCCGACGAGCCCGCCCTGCGGTCCTGACCCTGGCGGCGACGCGCGGCGGGGTCGTGGGCGTCAGGCATCGGCCGGTTCGGCCTCCTCGTCGACGGACGGGAACCCGAGCCACCACTCCCCTTCAGGCACTTCGCCGGAGGCGGCGGCGAAGGCGCGCAGCGCGGGCGCGACCGCCGGGTGCCACACGTCCGCGGTCGCCGCGACGACCGCGGCGAGGTGCTCACGCCGGCTGTCAGTCACCTGTTGTACGAGCCGCCGCCCGGCCGCGGTCAGCGTGAGCCGCACCACCCGCCGGTCCGACGCCGGCCGGGACCTGCGGGCCAGACCCTTGCGGACCAAGCGGTCACACATGCGGGTGCCGGTTGACGCGGCCACCTGCAGCTCGGCCGAGATGTCGGCGACCCGCTGCGGCCCCCGCGCGGCGAGGACGACCAGCGCACGGTACTGCGGCAACGTCACGTCCGGGTCGATGTCGGCGAGCGACCGGGCGGCGATGCCGACCAGCGCGCGGCTCGCGGCCAGCAACGCCTCGACCGCCTCGGGAGCTGCGATGCCGGCGTCCAGCGGGCGTGCGTCCTTGGGCATGCGCACACCCTAGAGGTGTGCCACATCATCAGGAGAAACGCCTCGCACATCGAGGGCAGCGGTGCCGGGAGACCTCTGTGGCCCGCGGATCGGTGGTGACGATCATGGCTCGCCCGCCTCCGCGGGGGCGCCGACGGCGTAGATCGACACGGTCCGCTGACACGGGCTGCCGTCCAGCTCGAAGGCGGTCGGGAATCCGGCGTCGGGCCGGTCGAGCACGCCGCCGAGCTCGACGCGGGCGGGCTCGGCGGTGATGAGCGGCCCTTGACCCGTCACCGTGATGAGCGAACCGGACTGGGTCCAGCCGGCGCCCTGGACACGCGTCACCCGCTGCCCGGAAGGTGCCGTGAAGCGCAACGTCCACGGCCGGCCGGCCGCTCCGGTGATCGAGACGTCGGCGGTGAAGGTGGTCGGCGTGCGATGCCCGACGTACCGGACGGCGCACCGGGAACGGGCGTCGTGCTGCGGACCGCTGGCGGTTGCCGCCGGCGTGGACCACATGGGGCGCGCCCACCCGGCCGCCGCGACGAGGGCCACGGCGGCGACCAACAGGGCCCGGCGGGGCCGGCGACGCGATGGCGCGGTCCGCCACGGGACCGTGCAGGGATGGCGGGGGCGCTCCGGCCGCTGCTCCCGCACCGGTGGAGGCGGCGCGGGAGCGCTCGCCTCGACGCCGTCCCCGTGGCGGCCCATTGCCGCACGCATGACCGCGGCGAGGCGCCGGGCCGACGGCCGGGCGTCCGGATCATCCGCCAGACAGGCGTCGACCGCGCCGACGATCTCGGCGGGCACCTCCGCCATCGGCGGCAGGCGCACCGCAGTGCATGCCCGGCGCTGGCGGACGAGCGCGTGCCGGCTCGCCTCGGTCCACGGCAGCGCACCGGTCAGCATCTGGTACAGCACCAGCCCGAGCGCGTACACGTCGGTGGCCGCCGTGACCGGCTCGCCACGCAGCTGCTCCGGGGCCATGTACTCGGGGGTGCCGACCAGCCCGCCGGTCCGGCCGCCCGGAACGGCACTGAGGATCGAGGCGAGCCCGAAGTCGACGATCTTCACCTGCGACGCCGTGAGCATGATGTTGCCCGGCTTGACGTCGTGGTGGACAACCCGGTGCAGATGCGCCGCCGCAAGCCCGTCGGCGACCTGCGCGACGATCCACGCAGCCTCCCGCCAGGGCATCGACGACGGCCCCCTCAGGCGACGATCGAGCGTCTCGCCGTCCACGTACTCCATCACCAGATACGGCACCCGCCGGGTCACACCCCGCGGGCGATGCCCCGCGTCGTACACCGCGGCGACGTTGGGATGGTTGATCCGGGCCGCGGCCCGCGCCTCCGCGACGGCCCGCTCCCGTGCCCGCGCGGAGCCGGCGAGCTCGGGCAGCAGTTCCTTGACCGCCACCGTCCGGTCCAACCGGGTGTCGAGGGCCTGCCACACCTCGGCCATGCCGCCCGACCCGGCCTGGCTCACCAGCCGGTACCGCCGGGCAATCGTCGGCATCGCCGCAACCCCTCCCCGGGCCTTCGCTCTCCTGAGCCGGAACCGGATCAGGAGCCTACCCAGCGGCCTTCGCCCAGGGCCAGAATCGGCCACCCATCCAGCACGACTGACACGGAACCGTCACATCAACAATCAATGCAGCCGCTAAATATTGCACTAATGCAACACTTCGCGTAATGCCGTGCAAAGGCCCCGCGAGCAGCGGCATACTCGGCTCAGCGGCATGACCCACGAGACGAGGACGCATCGGCACCATGGAGCTGGAAGGCCGGTACCGCCTGGAGCGGGTCATCGGCATCGGCGCCACCGCAGAGATCTGGCGCGGACACGACATGCTGCTGGAGCGGCCGGTGGCAGTCCGGCTGCCACGACCGGGCCGCCACGGGCGTCCGGAGGGGTTCCTGGCCGCCGGACGGATGGCCGCCCGCCTGACCCACCCCAACGTGACCGCCATCTACGACGTGGGCGTCACCGACCTCCCTGAGCGCGGGGCGGTGCCGTTCGTGGTCATGGAGCTCGCCGAAGGCCCGCTGCTGAGCGCGCGTCTCGACGCCCGGGCCATGACCTGGCGGCAGGCCGCGCGGATCGGGGCCGAGGTCGCCGCCGCCCTCTGTGCGGCGCACGGCCAATGGGTCGGCCACGGCCACCTCGGGCCGGACAAGGTGCTGTTGACCGACGTCGGCGCCAAGGTCATCGGCTTCGGTGGCAGCCTGTCCGACGACTTCGACGTCGCCGCTCACGACGTCCGGGCACTCGGCGCGATACTGACGGCCGGCCTCGCCGCCGACTTCGGCAGCGCGCCGGCCGCCCTGCTGGCCCTCGCCGACCGCTGCGCGAACACGGAGTCGGCCACGCTGCCCGACAGCGCCGCGGTGGCGGCCGAGCTCGCCCTCCTTGCCAACCTCGCCGCCGAGGTGCCCGCTGACGCACCCTCGCGGGCCGGCGCGCCGGCCCGCGGACGGCACGGCAGAACGCGATCCCAGTGGACCGTGCGGGTGGCCGTTCAGATGGCGGCCGTCGCCGTCCTGCTGCTCGGCGGAGTGGCAGCGCTCGGGCAAACCCGGCCGTGGTTCGGTCATCCGCCCGATGTCGCCGCCGTGCCGTCCAATGACGACCCGTGCGCGGACGCGGCCCTCGACCCGGGGTCCTGCCTCCCTGCCACGGCCCCGACGCAACCCCGTCCGACCACGGTCCCGTCCAGGCCGCGGCCGACCCCTTCAGCGTCCACGCCGGCGGCCGGCCACCACACCGCGGTGGCCGGCGTGAAACCGTCCACGTCCAAGTCCCCGGCCGCCTCCGCGACCCCGTCGCCGTCGGACTCCCCATCGCCGCCACCGTCGACTACGCCGTCGGATCCGGCGCCGTCCGATCCGGCAACGTCAGAACCGGCGCCGTCAGATCCGGCAACCTCCGATCCGGCGGCGACCGGCTCAGCGGCGACCGGTTCAGCTGAGGTTCTCTGAGTCGCTGCCGTCCGCCGGCTCAGTCCGGTGGCCGGCTGCGAATGCAGTGCGCCGGCGGCACCGCGAAGTCGCGCAGGAGGCCGCCCCGGGCTCCTGGCCGCCGGACGTCAATGGACGTTGAGCAGCCCCAGGAGCGCGCGGCGTTCGGCGGCGAAGCCGGGGGCGTCGGCGGCGCGCGGGCGCGGCAGGGGCACCTCGCGGTTCTCCGTGATCCGGCCGGCGTCGAGGATCAGGACGCGGTCGGCGAGCAGCAGCGCCTCGTCGACGTCGTGGGTGACCAGCAGCGCCGCGAACCCGTGATGCTCGCGCAGCCGGCCGAAGAGGCCCTGCATCCGCAGGCGGGTCAGCGCGTCCAGGGCGCCGAACGGCTCGTCGAGCAGGAGCAGGTCCGGGCGGCGGACGAGGGCACGGGCGAAGGCGACCCGCTGGGCCTGGCCGCCGGACAGTTCGGCCGGCCAGGCGCCGGCCCGCTCGGCGAGGCCGACCTCGGTGAGCGCCTCGCGGACCCGGGCCGGCAGGTCGCCGCCGCGCACGCCCAGGGCCACGTTGGCCCCGACCCGCTTCCACGGCAGCAGCCGGTGCTCCTGGAAGACCACGGCGGTGGCGCCCTCGGTGCGGTACGTGCCGGTCGCCTCCTCGTCGAGGCCGGCGAGCACGCGCAGCAGCGTGCTCTTGCCCGAGCCGCTCGCGCCCAGCAGCGCCACCACCTCGCCGCGCGCGATGGTGAGGTCGACGGCGTCGAGGACCACGGCCGGGCCGAATACGCGCCGCACCCCGGCGGCGACCGCTACGTCGCCCGCAGGCCCCGGCGCCATGCCAGCGCCCTCCTCTCGGCGTACCGCAGCGCGAGATCGGAGACCAGGCCGAGCAGCGCGTACGTGACCAGACCGAGCACGACGATGTCGGTCTGGCTGAACTCGCGGGCCTCCATCATCATGAAGCCGAGGCCGCCCTCGCCGTTGACCTGCTCGCCGACGACGAGGCTGAGCCAGCCGGCGGCGAAGGCGAGCCGCACGCCGAGGAACAGCGAGGGCAGCGCGCCGGGGATGACGACGTGCCGGACGCGTTCCAGGGCGCTCAGGCCGCAGGCACGCGCCGCCTCGACCAGGCGCTCGTCGATGTCCCGGATGCCGGCATAGGTGTTGAGGTACACCGGGAAGAACGCACCCAGCGCGACCAGCGTGACCTTCAGGGGCTCCCCGATGCCCACCCAGATGATGAGCAGCGGCACGAGGCCGAGGTGGGGCAGCATGCGGCCCATCTGCACGGTCGGGTCCACGAGGTCGTCGCCGAGGCGGGAGAGCCCGGCCAGCGCGCCGAGGGTGAGGCCGAACAGGCCGCCGATGAGCAGCCCGAGCAGCGCCCGCTGGATCGAGTCGAGCAGATAGCCGCCGAGGGGCCCGTCGGCGGCGAGCCGCCAGCCGGCCTCGAGCACGGCGCTCGGCGCCGGGAGCTTGTCGGTGTCGAGCAGCCCGGCCCGGGCACCGCCCTCCCAGGCGGCGAGCAGGACCACGGGGGTGACCGCGCGCCGCCACCGCCGGGCGCGGGCCCGCCGGGCAGTGACGGGCGCGGCGGCGGTGGCCGCGGTGTCACGGGCGAGGAGCGTCATCGCAGCAGGTCCGAGAACTGCTCGTCGACGCGGGCCTTGATGTCGACCTTGACCGGGATCAGCTGCAGGTCGGTGAAGCCGTCGGAGATCTGCTGCAGCTCGCCGCCGATCTCGGGCGTGATCGCGGCGAGCGGCTGGGCGCTTCGCTCCAGGGCGCGGCGCGCGACGTCCTCGGGGATGCCGAGCTCCGGGGCGAGGATCTTCACGCGCTCGTCGGGGTTGGCGATGCCCCAGTCGGTGACCTGCCGGTAGCTCTTGAGGAACTCGCGGATCTTGCCGGGCTTGGTCTTCAGCGCCTGCGGGGAGACCAGCAGGTACTCGCGGTTGTTCGCCAGCCCGGTGGCGTCGACGAGCACCTTGACGCCCGGCGTCTCGGCGAGGGCGAAGTACGGATCCCAGATGATCCACGCGTCGACCTGGTCGTTGTCGAAGGCGGGGCGGGCGTCGGCGGGCTTGAGGTACTGCACGTCGATGTCCTTGATGGTCATGCCGTTGGCCTCGAGCAGGCGCACGAGCAGCCAGTTGACGTTGGAGCCCTTGTTGAGGGCGACCTTCTTGCCGCGGAGGTCCTTGAAGGAGGTGTACCCCTTGCTCGCCTTCACCAGCACGGCCTCGCCCTTCGGCACGGGCGCCGACGTGCCGATGATCCTGAAGTCGATCTTCCCGGCGGCGGCGAAGATGGGCGGGGCCTCCCCCACCTGGCCGATGTCGATGGCGCCGGCCTTGAGCCCCTCGGTCAGCGCCGGGCCGCTCTCGAACAGCGACCAGGTCGTGCCGGGCGCCTCGGCCTTGCGGGCCTTGACCAGGCTCAGGCCGCCGAAGCGCTGGTAGCCCACGCGCAGCGGCTCCTCGGCCGCACCGGGCGCGGCGGCGGGCTGGCCGGACTTGTCGGCGCAGCCGGCGACCAGCGACGTGCCGAACAGCAGCAGCGCGCCGGCCAGGACGGCCGTGAGTCGACGCATCGGTGTACTCCCATGGCGGTAGGGGAAATCCAACGGCACCGGACTATACCCACCATCCCTACCTTTTGAATAGGAGATCACCTAGGATTCGGCCGTGACGCTCTCCTTCCACTGGTTCCTGCCCACCTACGGCGACAGCCGCGACATCGTCGGCGGCGGCCACGGACTGCCCGCCGGGTCGGCCGGCGGCGCGCGCCCAGCCACGGTCGCGTACCTCGGCCAGATCGCCCGCACCGCCGAGCAGCTCGGGTTCGTCGGCGCGCTCACCCCCGCCGGGCTGTGGTGCGAGGACGCGTGGCTGTCCACCGCGATGCTGGTGGAGGTGACCGAGCGGCTGAAGTTCCTGGTGGCGTTCCGCCCCGGCCTGATCTCACCGACCCTGGCCGCCCAGATGGCGGCGACGTTCCAGCGCCTGTCGCAGGGGCGGCTGATGCTCAACGTCGTCACCGGCGGCGAGAGCCACGAGCAGCGCGCCTACGGCGACCATCTCGACAAGGACGCCCGCTACGAGCGCACCGGCGAGTTCCTGCACATCGTGCGCGCGTTGTTCAGGGGCGATTCGGTGACGTACCGCGGCAGCCACCTCCACGTCGAGGACGCCCAGCTGCAGCGCCTGCCCGACCCGGTGCCCGACATCTACTTCGGCGGCTCGTCGCCGGCGGCGCTCGACGTGGCCGCCGAGCACGTGGACGCGTACCTCACGTGGGGCGAGCCGCCGGACGCCGTCGCCGAGAAGCTGGCCCGCGTCACCGAGCTCGCCGCCGGCCGGGGCCGGACCCTGCGCCTCGGCATCCGCCTGCACGTCATCGCCCGCGACACCGCCGACGAGGCCTGGGCCCAGGCGCGCCGCCTGCTCGACGGCATCGACCAGGCGAGCATCGAACGCGTGCAGGCCGGGCTGGCCCGCAGCGAGTCCGAGGGCCAGCGCCGGATGCTGGCCCTGCACGGCGGCAAGCGCGACGCGCTGCACATCGCCCCGAACCTGTGGGCGGGCGTCGGCCTGGTGCGCGGCGGCGCGGGCACGGCGCTCGTCGGCAGCCACGCCGAGGTCGCCGACCGGATCGAGGAGTACCACCGCCTGGGCGTCACCGAGTTCATCCTGTCCGGCCACCCGCACGTCGAGGAGGCGTACTGGTTCGGCGAGGGCGTCCTGCCGCTGCTCGCCGCGCGCGGCCTGTGGCGACACCCGGCCGCCGCCCCTGCGGAGCCGCCATCGGTGCCGTTCGCCACCGCGCCCTGATTCCGCCGCGGCGCGCCCGCACTGGCATAAAGCATATCTTGTACGTAGGATTAGTATGCAATTGCTCCGGTGCCGACGGAGGTTCACCATGTCCACCCTGCCGCGCTCCAGCCGCCTGGCCAGCCCCGTCGACACGACCGAGTACGGGGAGTACCGCATCAACCGCCGGCCCGGCGACCCACGCCCCCTCTACCGATTCACCGGCCGCGTCGAACGGGGTGTCGCCGGCCGGTACCACATCTACGCGGGCTGGTTCTGCCCGTGGGCGCAGCGCGTCACCATCGCCCGGGAGCTCGCCGGCCTCGGCGAAGCCGTGAGTGTGTCCTATGTGGACAATGCCCGCGACGGCCGCGGCTGGGCGTTCCGGGAGCGCTACGGCCCCGACCCGGTCAACGGGTTCGCGCTGCTGCGCCAGGCGTACGAGAAGACCGAGCCCGGCTTCGACGGGCACGTCTCGGTGCCGGCGCTGTGGGACAAGACCACCGGCAGCGTACTCAGCAACGACTACCGCACCATCGGCATCGACCTCGCCACGAGGTTCCGCGACGTCGCCGAGCCGCTGGTGGAGGCCTACCCCGAGCCGCTGCGCGACGAGATCGAGGAGCTGACCGCGTGGCTCGCGCCGGGGATCTCCGGGGACGAGACCCGGGCCCGGTTCACCGCGCTCGACGAGCGTCTCGCCACCCGGCGGTACCTCGTCGGCCCCACCATCACCGAGGCGGACATCCGACTGTACGTCGCGCTCGTGCGCTACGGCAGCGGTCTGACCGCGTATCCGAACCTGTGGGCGTACGCGCGTGACCTCTACACCGTGCCCGCCTTCCGCGACACCACCGACTTCAGCACGTACGGCGACTCCGGCGCCGCCGGCCTGGACTGGTCGGAGCCCGCGCACCGGCCGGAACGGAGCCACCGCCCCTTCGAACTGCTGGCCAAGGAGTCCTCATGAGCGACCTGTCCCCCGCCGACCTGCGCCGGGCGTTCGGCGCGTTCCCGACCGGGGTCACGGCCGTCGCCGCGCTCGTCGACGGTGTCCCGGTCGGCCTGGCCGCAAGCTCGTTCACGTCGGTGTCGCTCGACCCGCCGCTGGTGTCGATCTGCATCGCCCGCACCTCGACCACGTGGCCGGTGCTGCGCCGCGCCCGCCGCCTGGGCGTGAGCGTGCTGAGCGCCGAGCAGGAGCGCCTGGGCCGCCAGCTGTCCCGCCGCGGGGTCGACCGCTTCGCGGGCGCCACCTGGCGAACCAGCAACGACGGCGAGATCCTGCTGGACGGCGCGTGCGCCTGGCTGGACTGCACCGTCTACAACGAGCACCCGGCCGGCGACCACAGCATCGTCCTGCTGCGCGTGCACGACCTCGACGCCGATCACACCGCGGCCCCGCTGGTCTTCCACCGCAGCGGGTTCGGCCGCCTGCAGCTGGCCGCCTGAACGCGCCGGGCCGTGGCGGTCTCTGGCAGCCGGGCAGCAGCCTCCGCGGCCACGATCAGGAGTCGGGCGCCCAGCCCAGCGCGGGGGCCACGAGCAGGGACAGGTCGCTGAGCAGCCGGACGTTGTCGGCCAGGCCGAACGCCGGTGGGAGGAACAGCACCCCCCGACCGGTGGGCCCCCGACGCCGCGCTGCTGCGTCACGGTGTGGATCGGCTCCCCTGCCACCGCGGCCAGGAACCGCGCGAGGCGCCGCTGCCCTTCCGTGCGCGCGTCGGTGGCGACGCCGCCGAACACCGCGTCCCAGACGTCGGTGCCGCTGGAGAAGGCGAGCTGGAGCCGCCCGCCGATGAGCAGGTCGGTTGTGCAGGCGGCCTCGGCGAGCAGGATGGGCTCCTGGTAGCGGGCCGGGATGACGGCGCTGCCGAGAGTGATGCGGCTCGTGTGCTGACCGGCCGCGGCGAAGAAGGGGATCGGCGAAGACAGGTAGTTGTCGAAGTGGCGCTGGTAGGCCCATCCGGACTGGTATCCCAGGCCCTCGGCGGCCCGGAACAGCTCGATGCCCTCGCGCAGGCCGCGGGCGGCGGCGCCGGTGGGGAAGGAGACACGGGTGTTGAATCCGAGCCGGCGGATGTTCACGGATGCGCTCCTGTCCAGGCGGCGACGAGATCGGCGTAGGGGCCCGGCCGGGCGACGAGCTGCGCGTGGTTGCCGGACTGGACCAGGCGGCCGGCGGCGAAGACGAGCACCCGGTCCGCGGCCACGGCGGTGTTCATGCGGTGGGCGATGGAGACGATGGTGCGGCCGCGGGTCAGCGCGGCCAGGGCGTGCTGCACGGCGACGTCGGTGGCCGGGTCCAGGCCGGATGTCGCCTCGTCCAGCACGACGAGATCCGGATCGGCCAGCGCGGTGCGGGCCAGGGCGACGAGCTGCCGCTCACCGACCGAGAGGCGCTCGCCGCGCAGGCCGGCCGGGGTGAGCAGCCCGCCGGGCAGCGTCGCGAGCCAGCCGGCCAGCCCGAGCTCGTGCAGGATGCGTACCGCGTCGTGGTCGGTGGCGGCGGGCGATCCGAGCCTGATGTTCTGCCCGATCGTGCCGTCGAACAGGAACGGGTCCTGCGGGACGATGACCACCCGGCCCGCCAGCGACGCGGCGGACAGCCGCTGCAGCGGCACCCCGCCGAGCCGGATGGCTCCGACGGCCGGATCGAGGCGGCGGGTGAGCAGCTTGGCGAACGTGGACTTGCCCGATCCCGTACGGCCGACGACGGCGACGTGCTCACCCGGCTCGATGCGAACCGTCACGTCGCGCAGGACGAGCGGGCCGTCGCCGTAGCGCGCGGATACGTGCTCGACATCGACGCCGACGGGGCCGCCCGGGAGCGCGTCGCGGCCCTCGGCGTCGGTGCTGGGCGCCGTGGCCAGCTCCAGCGCGCGCCGCAAGCCGGTGAGCGCGTTCTGCGCCTCGCCGAGGCTCTGCACGAGGAACTGCAGCGGGCGGACGAAGAAGCCGACCAGGAACACCATCGCGACGACCTGGCCGGCGGTGAGGCGCGGGCGGCCCGGGTCGCCGGTCAGGGCCCACCAGACGCCGCCGAGCAGCACCGCCACGGTCATCGTGGAGATCGCCAGCTCGCCGAGCGAGGTGTTGGCGTGCAGCGGCGCGAGCGTGCGCACGAGACCGTCGCGGGCCCGGTCGACGGCCGCGTCGAGCTTGGCCCGGGCCCACGCGCCGGTGCCGGTGGCACGGATGACGGGCGCGCCGAGGACGGCCTCGGTCACGGCCGCCTGCATGGCGGACAGGTCGCGGCGGGCCCGGTCGTAGCGGCGGGCGATCACCCGCTGCAGGACGAGCATCACCCCGAACGAGAGCGCGGCCAGCACGAGCACCGGCGTGGCCAGCAGCGGGCTGTAGGCGAGCATGACGGCGGTGGCGACGAGCAACTGCGCGGCGCCGGTGAGGAACTGGATGCCGCCGCCCTGCAGGAAGGTGGTCACCTGGTCGGCGTCGGCGGTGAGCCGGGCCGTCGCGTCGGCGGTGGGCACCCGGTCGGCGGCGCCGGCCGCCATCTCGTGGAAGCGGCGCAGCCCGGCCCGGCGCAGCGCGGCGAGCGCCTCCTCGACCCGGGCGTGCAGCCGGCGGTTGAGCAGCATGGAGGCGACCCAGGCCACCAGGACGGCCGCGCTGCCGACGGCGACAGCCGGCCCGACGGCGCCCGGCGTGAGCCCCGCGTCGATCGCGTGTTGGACGGTCAGCGGCGCGATGACCCGGCCGGCGCCGCCGAGCAGCGCGAGCCCGCCGGTGAGCAGCAGGCCCCGGCGCAGCTGCGGCGAGACGCGTAAGGCCGTGGGGAGCAGGTCCCGCGGCCGGATGCCGGGGATGGGCTCAGTGGACACTGGAGTGCTCGTAGGCGGTCACGATGCGGCGGTACTCCTCCAGCTCCAGCAGTTCGGCGTGGCCCCCGACGGCCACGATCCGGCCGGCGTCCAGCAGCACGACCCGGTCGGCGAGCGCGACGGCGGCCGGACGGCTCGTGGCCAGCAGCACGGTCGGGCCGTCCCCGGAGGCGGTCAGCTCGGCGAGCCCGGCCAGGATCTGCCGCTCCACGCGCGGGTCGAGCGCCGACAGGGCGTCGTCGAGCACGAGCAGCCGCGGACCGCGCAGCACGGCACGGGCGAGGCAGATGCGCTGGCGCTGGCCGCCGGAAAGGGTCGCGCCGCGCTCGCCCACGACGGTGTCGAGCCCGTCGGGCAGGCCCCGCACGACCTCGTCGGCGGCGGCCACGCGCAGGGCGTGCCAGAGCTCAGTCTCGGTGTAGGGGCCGGGCCGGCGGGGATGCCCGGAGAGGACCAGGTTGGCACGGACGGAGTCGGCGAACAGGAACGAGGTCTGGGCGACGACGGCGACGTCCCGCGCCACGGCGTCCACGGCGAGCTCGCGCGCGTCGACGCCGTCGAAGAGCACGGCGCCGTCGGCCGGGTGGTCCTGCCCGGCGGCGAGGTCGAGCAGGGTGGTCTTGCCGGCGCCGACGGGGCCGACGACCGCGGTGACCGTGCCCGGCTCCAGGACCAGGTCCGCGCCGTCGAGCAGGCGGTGGCCGTCCCGGGTGACGCCGGCGCCGCGCAGCTCGACCCGCAGCGGGCGCCCGGCGGCCAGCCGCCGCCGGCCGGGCCGTGCCGGGCCCGGATGCCGCAGCACGGCCTGCACGCGGGCCAGGCCGGCAGCGGACATCGGCAGCATGGACAGGAAGCGGCTGATGACGTTGAGCGGGATGGAGATGGTGATCAGCAGGTACACCACCCCGACGAGGTCGCCGACGGTGAGGCCACCAGGGCGGGTCCGCGGCGCCCCGACGGCCAGGACGGCGAGCACGGCCACGGTCGGCAGCAGCTCCAGCAGCGGATCGAAGACCGCGCTGACGGCCGCGATGCGCAGGTTGGCGGCGCGCAGCCGCTCGACGGCCGGCGCGAAGCGGGCGTCCTCGGCCGCGGTGAGGCCGAGGCTGCGCACCACCGGGCCGCCCTCGACCGACTCGTGGGCGACGCCGGCGACAGCGCCGCGGGCGGCCTGCGCCTCGTGGGCGCGCGGCGCGAGCAGCCGCTGGTATACGGCGTTGAGGGCGAGGACGAGCCCGACCAGCCCCAGCCCGGCCAGGCCGAGCGCGGGATCGCGCAGGAACAGCTCGGCCAGCGCGAGCAGCAGCATGAACACCATGCCGGCGGCGAAGTACGCGAACTGCATCGGCGACCACAGCGCGTCCACGTCGGACACGGCGTGCGCGAGCAGCCGGCCGGGAGGATGTCGGCGATGCCAGGCCGGCCCGAGCTCGAGGTAGCGGTGCGCTACGGCCCGGCGGGTCTCGGCCTGCGCCCGGTACTGCACGCGCCCGGTGGCGAGGCCGCGCACGAAGATGGTGCCCCACCGGACCGCGGAGACGCCCATGATGAGCAGCGCACTGGTCCACCAGACGGCCGCCGAGGTGGGCCGGCCGGTCAGGGAGGGCACCACGAGGTGGTCCGTCGCCCAGCCGATCGCGACCGCGCCGAGCACCATCGTGGCCCCGTTGAGCAGGCCGGTGACGGTGGCCAGGGCCGCCGGGCTGGGATGGGCGCGAGCCCCGGCGAACTGGGCCGCGAGCGCCGAGGGCCGCTCAGGCATGCACGCCGGCGGCGGGACGGCGGGCCGCGGCGCGGCCGGGGACGGCGTCGAGCAGCTCACGGGTGTGCGGGCTGCTCGGGTTGGTGAAGACCTCGGCGACCGGTCCCTGCTCGACGACCCGGCCGCCGTGCAGCACCGAGACGGTGTGGGCGATCTCGGCGACGACGGCCAGGTCGTGGGAGACGAACAGGTACGACAGCCCCAGCCGTTGCTGCAGGTCGGCCAGCAGCTGCAGGATCTGCTCCTGTACCAGCACGTCGAGCGCGGAGACCGGCTCGTCGAGCATGAGCAGCCGCGGGTGCAGGGCAAGGGCGCGGGCGATCGCCACCCGCTGCCGCTGGCCGCCGGACAGCTCGGCCGGGCGCCGGTCGAGGTAGGCGGCCGGCAGGGCGACCTGGTCGAGCAGCTCCCGGGCGCGCGCCTCGCGGGCGCGACGGTCGCCGACCTTGAACGCGGCCAGCGGCTCGGTGATCGACTGCCGGACGGTGAACCGGGGGTCGAGGGCGGCGAACGGATCCTGGTGCACGAGCTGGGCGGTGCGGCGCAACGGCCGTAGCTCGTTCCAGCCCAGCCCGGCGATCTCGGTCCCGTCGAGCACGATGGAGCCGCTGGTGGGCGCCTCGAGGCCGAGCGCGATGCGCAGGGTGGTGGTCTTGCCGCACCCCGACTCGCCGACCAGGGCGTGGGTCTGCCCGCGCGGCACGGCGACGCTGACCCGTTCCAGCGCGTTGAAGCCGCGCCGGCCGCGCCGAGGGTCGGTGACGGCGAAGGTCTTGCTCACGTCGGTGAGGGTGAGGATCGGCTCGGGCATCTCCCGGTCGCGCACGTCGAAGCGGGGCACGACCTGGCCGGCGTGGGCCAGGCGCGGCGCGGCGGCGATGAGCCTGCGGGTGTACTCCTGACGGGGCTCGGTGAGGATCGCGCCCGGCGCGCCCTCCTCGACCTTCCGGCCGCCCTGCATGACCAGCACCCGGTCGGCGCGGTCGGCGGCGACGGCGAGGTCATGGGTGATGACGAGCAGCGAGATGCCGTGCTCGCGGACCAGCCCGCCGAGGTGGTCGAGGATCTTCTGCTGGACGGTGACGTCGAGGGCGCTGGTGGGCTCGTCGGCGATGATGAGCTTCGGCCGGCCCGCAAGCGCGATCGCGATCAGCACCCGCTGGCGCAGGCCGCCGGACAGCTCGTGCGGGTACTGCCGGATGCGCGACTCGGGGTCGGGCACCCCGGCCTGGTCCAGGTAGCGCACAACCTCCTCGCGCGCCGCAGGTCCGCCGATCCCCCGCCGCGTGACGGCCTCGCCGACCTGGACGCCGACCCGCTTGGTGGGGTTGAGCCCGACCATCGGGTCCTGCGGGATCAGCCCGACGACGCCGCCGCGCAGCCTGCGCAGGGTGCGCTCCTTCGCCCCGGCGATCTGCACGCCGTCGACGAGCGCGGACCCGGCGGTGATCCGCCCGTTGGGCGGCAGCAGGCCGATGAGCGCGTTGGCGGTGGTGGTCTTGCCGGAGCCGGACTCGCCGACGATCGCGACGACCTCGCCCGCGTTGACGGTCAGGTCGAGCCCGGCCACGGCCGGAATGAGCGTGCGGTGCCGTGCGTAGCCGATGTCGAGTCCGGCGATCTGCACGAGGGGCTGACCCGTCATCGCGTGATCTCCTGCAGGGTCTTGGAAATGTGGTTCAGGCTGAGCACGAGCAGCGCGACGAACAGGCCGGGCAGCAGGCTCAGCCACCACGCCGTCACGAGGTAGTTGCGGCCGTCGGCAATGAGGGTGCCCCACTCGGCGGCCGGCGGGGCCGCGCCGAAGCCGAGGAAGCTCAGCGACGCGATGGCGATGATCGCCACGCCACCGTCGAGCACGGCGAGCACCGCGACCGGGCCCCACGAGTTGGGCAGGATGTGCCGCAGCAGCACCCGCGACCAGGAGGCGCCGGCCGCGCGGGCGGCCTCGACGTACGGCAGGGTCTTGACCCGCAGCACCTCGGCCCGGGTGGTGCGGGCGAAGCCGGGCACGATGCCGACGCCGACGGCCACGGCGACCGGGATGGTGCCGTAGCCCAGCGCCGTGACGATCGACAACGCCAGCAGCAGACCCGGAATGGCGAGCAGCACGTCGATGACCCGCATGAGCAGCGCGTCGGTGACGCCGCCGAAGAACCCGGACACGACGCCCAAGGTCAGGCCGGCCACCAGCGCGATGCCGAGCGCGATGAGGGTGGCCTGGATGGTCAGCGGCGAGCCGTACAGCACCCGCGTCCACAGGTCCCGGCCGTAGCTGTCGGTGCCGAACAGATGGCCGGGTCCGGGCGGCAGGATCGCCGCCTCGGGGTGGGTGTCGTACGGGCCGGCCGCGGTGAACAGCCGCGGCCAGAACGCCGAGACCACCACGAAGAGCAGGTAGCCCAGCGCGACGAGGAACACCGGCTTGCGCGCCAGCCGCCCGATCACAGCGCACCTCCGTCCGCGACGGCCGCCGGTGGGCGTGCCCGGCCGCCGGTGTAGGAGATCCTCGGGTCCAGCAGCGGGTAGAGCAGGTCGACGAGGAGGTTGACCAGCACGAAGATGCTCGCGGCGACCGTGACCACGCCGAGCACGACGGGCACGTCCTGCGACAGCACCGACTGCTGGGCGAGGTTGCCCATCCCCTCGCGGGTGAACACCGTCTCCACGACGATCGAGCTGGTCACGGTGAGGCCGACGATGACGCCGAGGATCGTCATCGCCGGCAACGCCGCGTTGCGGAAGGCGTGCCGCAGGTGCACCGCCGATCGGGACAGGCCCTTGGCCCGCGCGGTGGCGATGTAGGGCTGGCCCAGGGCCTCGTCGAACGTCTTGATGAGCACCTGTGCCAGCACGGAGGAGGTGAGCACCGAGATCGTCGCCACCGGCATCACCAGCGACGCCGCGCCCTGCGTCCCGGTGGCCGGGAACCAGCCGAGCTGGAACGAGAAGAACTGGATCAGGAAGAGCGCGACGAAGAACTGCGGGAACGAGGCGCCCAGCGCGGGCAGCCGGGTGAGCACCAGCCGTACCGGATGGAAACGCACGAACGTGGCGAGGTAGGCCAGGGCCGAGCCGGCCACCAGCGACACCACGGCGGCGCAGGCGCTCAGCAGCAGCGTCTGGCCGATCCGGGCGCCGATCAGCTGGGTGACCGGCACCCCCTGGGTCAGCGAGATGCCGAGGTCGCCGCGCAGGAGCCCGGCCACATGGTGCCAGTACTGGGCCCAGATCGGCTCGTCGAGGCCGAACCGGTGCCGCATCCCGGCGTACTGCTCGGGGGGCAGGCTGTCCTGCTGGATGCCGGCGGCGGCCAGCTGCAGCTGCATCGGGTCGCTCGGCAGCAGGTAGAGGATCGCGAAGGTCAGCGTGAACGCCGCCCACAGCACCCCGACGGCCTGCCCCACCCGGCCCGCGATGTACCTGGCCATCAGTCCTTCCAGACGTCGTTGAGGCGCAGGAAGCTCTCGGAGGTGAAGGCGAAGCCGTGCACGTGGCTGCTGACGCCGGCCTTCTGGACCCGCTCGAACAGCGGGAAGGTGACGCCGGCGTCGATGAGGTAGTCCTGCAGGTCGGCGTAGGCCTGTTTGGTCTGGGTGGCGTCGGTGGTCTGCAGCGCCTTGCCGAACAGGTCCTGGATCTTGGAGATGCCGTCCGGGGAGGCGGAGCGGCGGGCCAGCGCCTTGGAGTTGGCGACGTCGGGGTTGAGGATGAACTGCAGGGCGCCCGGGTCGGCGCGGGTGAAGTACGTGCCGGTCAGGTCGTACTCGCCGTTGGTGAGGTACGTGGTCTGCTGCGCGGTGGTGAGGGTGCGCAGGCTCAGGTTGATGCCGACCTTCTTCAGCTGTGCCTGCAGCAGCTCCGAGCCGGCGCTGAACTGGGTGGTCGGGTAGTCGATGGTCAGCTGGGCGCCGTTCTTGTACCGGAAGCCGTCCTTGCCCACGCTCCAGCCCGCCGCCTCGAGAATGCGCTGGGCGCCGTCGGGGTCGTAGGCGAGCTTGTCGGTCTGCGGCCCGAAGAAGGGGGTGGTGGCGTCGAAGGCGCCCTGGACGACCGGGTAGTTCGCGCCGAACACGGTGCTCGCGTAGGTCTTTCGGTCAATGGCCTTGTTCAGCGCCTGCCGCACCTGCGGGTCGCCGAGGACGTGCCCGTCGGCGGTGTTGGCGAACAGGGTGTAGGACACGCCCGGCAGCGCCCGCTGCTCGACCTTGGCCCCGGAGCGGGTGATGAGCTGCTCGTCCTGCGGTGTGAAGGGGTTGCGAGGCCAGGCGATGTCCGTGGCGCCGCTGACGAGGTTGCCGGTGCGGACGCTGTCCTCGGCGATGTAGTTGAACACGACCTTGTCGAGGTACGCCTCACCCTGGTTCTTCGGCAGCGCCGATCCCCATTGGTAGCCGGGGCGCTTGGTGAGCACCGTCTCCACCTTGGCGGTGTAGTGGTCGAGCACGAACTGCCCGGATCCGACGACGCCCTTGCCGGTGCAGCGCTCGGCCGGGCTCAGCTGGTACTCGGCCGGGTCGGTGATGGCCAGGTTCGTCGTGGAGGTCGCCTGCAGGAACGACGAGTTCGGCCGGCTGAGGTGGAACGCGACAGTGCTCGGGTCGACGACCGTCGCGCCGGTGAGGCCCTGCACGTAGGAGGCGCCGTAGGCGGCGCCGTTGGTCGCCTTGACCGTGGCGATCCAGCCCGCGGCGTCGTCGGCGACGGCCTGGGCGTCGACCTTCTTGCCGTTGCTGAACGTGACCCCGTCGCGCAGCTTGAAGGTGTAGGTGAGCCCGTCCGGGCTGATCTGCCAGCTGCTCGCCAGCCATGGCACGATCTCGCCGGTCTGTGGGTCCTGGTCGGTCAGCGAGTCCGCGAAGTTGCGGATGATCGAGCGGCTCTCGATCCAGTACACCTGGAACGGGTCGATGCAGGCCAGGCTCGGGTTGTCGGGGAAGAACGAGACCTTCAGCGTCCCGCCGCTCTTGGGCGGCCCCGCGTCGCCGGCTCCGGCCGGCGCGGTCCCGCCGCCGCAGCCCGCCAGCGCGAGCAGCGCGGCACCGGCGGCCAACAGTCGAAACTTGTCCATGGAAGTCCTTTTCGGTTCGAGGGGCTTCAGGTGCCGAGGACCCGGCGGCCGCCCGCGAGCAGCACGGCGTCCTCCTGCGGCGGATGGACCCGGATGCACAGCGCGTCGCGCAGGTGCCGCTCCAGCGGGTGGTGCCGCGACAGGCCGGGGTTGCCCAGCGCCGCCACCGCCGCCTGGGTGGCGGCGATCACCGAACGCGCGATCGCCACCTTGACGGCGGACAGCTCGGGCAGGATCGACTGGTCGCCGGCCTCGAGGCGCAGCAGCGCGCCGTGCAGCAGCGTCTCGGCCTGCACGATCTGCAGGTCGATCTCGCCGGCCACGGTCTGGATGCGCTCGGTCTGGGCGATCGGCCGGCCCAGCGCGGCGGGCACCCGCTCGCGCGCGAACGCGGCAAAGGCCGACCGGGCCGCGCGGGCGACGCCGACGTACAGGGAGACGTGCCCGAGACTGCCGGGGCCGGCCGCCGCGGCGGGGTCGCGGTAGACGCCGTCGGGCCCGCGCGGGATCTCCACGAACGCGTCGGCCGGGACCTCGACGTCGCTGTAGATGACGTCGTGGGTGTTCGACGCGCGCAGCCCGAGGTGGTCCCAGGTGTCGATCCAGGCGATGCCGGGACGGTCGCCGGGAACGACGACGTGGCCGACGCGGGGCCGCTGCGGGTCGCCGCCCGGCTCGTCGGCGACGGCCCACACGACGTGGTAGGCCAGGCCGGCGCCGCCGGTGGCGTAGGCCTTGCGCCCGTTGAGCCGCCAGCCTCCGGCGGTGCGGGTCGCGGTGGTCTTCGGCAGCCCGCCGCGGGCCGGCGCGCCCAGCTCCGGTTCGGCGCGCACGGCGTTGGCCAGGGCCGGGCCGTCCTGCGAGCGGCGCAGCAGGTCGTCGTAGGCGGCCGCCGGCCAGCTCGGGTGTGCGGCCTGGCCGGCGTGGGTCAGCAGCAGGTTCGCGGCGAGCAGGCCGACCGAGGCATCGCCCTCGCCGATGGCGGTGAGCATGCGGGCGACGTCACGCGGCCCGGCACCGGGCCCGCCGTACTGACGGCCGACGGCGGCGGTGAGCAGCCCGGCGCGGTGCGCGGCGCGCAGGCCCGCCCAGGGCAGCTCGGCGGTGCGGTCGTACTCCGCGGCGGTCCCCGCGATCTCGGCGGTCACGGCCGCGAGGGCAGCGTCGGACAGGTCCGGTGCGGCGAACGTGTGGGCGGGCGCCTCGACGCCGGTCACGGCCGGACCGCCGTGGCGTACTGCGCATAGTCGGCGCCGTAGTTGCCGGGGTGTTCGGCCTGCAGGGTGCCCCGCCGGCCGGTCGCGCGGCGGTGGGCGAGCTCCTGGCGGACCAGCGGCAGGATGTACCGGCCGTAGTCGACGGCGTCGGCGAGCGTGTCGTAGCCGCGGATCGACACCAGCGACGCGCCCTGGTCGACGTAGTCGAGGATCGCCGCGGCGACCGTCTCCGGCGAGCCGACCAGGGCGGTAGAGGCGCCGGCGGCGTTGGTGACGGCGGCGGTGCGGGTCCACAGCGCACGGTCGTAGAGCTCCGAGCGCTCCGCGAAGGCCAGGGCGCGCTGCGAGCCGACGTTCTGCGGGGTGTCCTGGCGGTAGCGCTGGCCACCCAGGCCGTGGCGCTGGAAGTTCTCGCCGATGCGGGTGACGTAGCGGTGGGCCTTCTGCCAGGCCAGCTCGTCGGTCCGGTCGATGATCGGGCGGAACGTGACCCAGATCCGCGGAAGCGTCGTGCGGCCGGCGGCGCGGGCGATCTCGTGCACGCGGTCGATCTCGGTCCGCAGGTCGGCCAGCGGCTCGCCCCAGAAGCTGAAGATGTCGGCCTTGGCGCCGCCGACGGCGAACGCCTCGTCGGACTGGCCGCCGATCGAGATCGGGATCGGGCTGTAGTAGGGCGCGAACCCGGGGCCGAACCCGTCGAACTTGTAGAACTCGCCGTCGTGATCGAACGGGGCGGGCTCGGTCCACGCTCGGCGCACGATGTCGATGTACTCCGAGGTGCGCGCGTAGCGGCGCTCCTTGGGCAGGTAGTCGCCCTGCCGGGCCTGCTCGGCGTCGCTGCCGCCGGAGATGAGGTGGACCACCGCGCGGCCCTCGGTGAGCTGGTCGAGGGTGGCGAGCTTCTGCGCGCCGACCGTCGGGAAGGTGGTGTTGGGCCGCAGCGCGACGATCGGCCGGATCCGCTCGGTGAGCTGGCCGACCGCGCTGGCCACGACGAACGAGTCCGCGCTGCCCGACCCGTACGGCAGCAGCGTGTAGTCGTAGCCCGCGTCCTCCAGCGCGCGCACGTACCGCCGGAAGTACGGCAGGTCGATCCCGCGGCTCGCCACCGGCTCCAGTTCCGTCGACGGGTTGAGGTGCGACAGACTGATGAACTCCACCTCGGGCGAGGCGGTCGGCGGGATGGTGGTGGCGCCCTGCGCGACATCTCCTATCATACCTATCAGCTTGATAGGGAATACCCTGGGTGTCCAATGCGAAATCGAGGTCGGCACCGACCGCGATATTCGATCGGTCCGAGCCTTGCCCTTTCCTATGGTCCGAGTAGGAAAATAAAGGCATGAGCATGAGCGCGGTACTGCACCCAGTCGAGCTGCGCCGGGTCTTCGGCGCCTTCCCCAGCGGGGTCACGGCCGTGGCCGCGCTGGTTGACGGCGCGCCGGTCGGGCTCGCCGCGAGCTCGTTCACCTCGGTGTCGCTGGACCCGCCGCTGGTATCGGTCTGCATCGCCCACACGTCGAGCACCTGGCGGGTCCTGCGCCGCGCGGCGCGGCTGGGCGTCAGCGTGCTCGCGGCGGACCAGGAGCGCCTCGGCCGGCAGCTCAGCGCCAGGGGCGTCGACCGGTTCGCCGACGTGACGTGGCGGGCGACGCGCGGCGGCGAGATCCTGCTCGACGGCGCCTGCGCCTGGCTGGACTGCAGCATCGAGCGCGAGATCCCGGCCGGCGACCACGACATCGTCCTGCTGCGCGTCCGTGCCCTCGACGCCGACCGCAGCGTCGCGCCGCTGGTGTTCCACCAGAGCACGTTCGGCCGGCTGCACCGCGCCGCCTGAGGGCGGCGCCGGGCAGCCGGCCGATGCCGGTCGCGCTCAGGCGTCGACGGGCAGTCCCGCCTCGGCCCAGGCGGCGAACCCGCCCTCCACATGCGCAACGTCGGTGAAACCCTGCTCGATGAGCGCCGCGGCGACGGGGCGAGAGCCGTCGACCGATCCGCACACCACCACGACGGATGCCTGCCGGTGCGGCGAGTCCGGCCCGAAGCGCGCCCCGAGGTCGTCGCGGTTGGCGATGAGCGCCCCGGGAATGGTCCCGTCGGCGGCCCGGCGCGGCGCGCTGCGCACGTCCACGAGCACTGCGCCCGCCTCGACGCGGCGGGCCGCCTCGGCCGGCGACACGAGCGGCGGCTCCGGGCGGGGCTCGGGGCCGACCACGGCCGGCCGGCCGGGCAGGGTCGCCCACTGCGACCACGAACCGGGGTAGAGCACGACGTCGTCGACGCCGGCCAGCCGCAGCGCGGCGATCTGGTGCGCGGCCGTCACGCCGGAGCCGCAGTAGACGCCGACGGGGCGGCCGGGCGTGACACCGAGTGCGGCGAAGCGTTCGGCGAGCTCGGCCGGGTCGCGGAAGGTGCCCTCGGCGGTGAGATTCTCCGTGGTCGGGGCGCTGAGTGCGCCGGGAATGTGGCCCGGGCGCGGGTCGATGCTGTTGGGCTCGCCGCGGTACCGCTCGGCGGCCCTCGCGTCCAGCAGAACCCCGCCGTCCGCGAGCAGCCGGGCGACCTCGTCCGGGCCCGCCGACGGCAGCCCGCCGGCGGTGAGCACCACGTCGCCCGGTTCCCGCTGCTCCTCGCCGGTCGCGATCGGGTGTCCGGCGGCCCGCCACGCGGCCAGGCCGCCGTCGAGCAGCCGGACGTCAGCGACGCCGGCCCAGCGCAGCAGCCACCACGCCCGGGCGGCGGCGAGGTTGCCGTTGTCGTCGTAGGCGACGACGGTGTCGCCTACGTTGATGCCCCAGCGACGGGCGGCGGCCTGCAGATCGGTCACGTCGGGCAGTGGGTGGCGGCCGAGCCCGTCGGCCGGTGGGGCGGCCAGCTCGGTGTCGAGGTCGGCGTAGGCGGCGCCGGGGATGTGGCCGTCGAGGTACTGCGCGTGGCCGGTCGGGTCGCCCAGGCGCCAGCGCACGTCGAGCAGTCGCACATCGCCCCGGGCGGGGTCGGCGAGCTCGGCGACGGTGATGAGGACGGGTCCGGGGGGCTGGGTCATGTCAGATGGCCTTTCCTGGATTGAGGATGCCAGCGGGGTCGAAGACCGCTTTGACGCGCCGCTGCAGCGCGAGCACGTCCGGCCCGAGCTCTCGCTCGAGCCAGGCGCGTTTGAGCAGGCCGACGCCGTGCTCGGCGCTGACCGTGCCGCCGAGGGCGAGGGCGAGGGCGAAGATGTCGTCGGCCGCGCGACGGGCGGCCGGCGGGATGGCGCCCGGCGCCGTGCCCGGGCCGAGCAGGATGATCGGGTGGAGGTTGCCGTCGCCGGCGTGGGCGAACACGAAGACGTCGGTGCCGGTGGCGGCCGCGATCGCGTGCACGCCGTCGACCGCGTCGGCGAGCCGGGACCGCGGCACGGCGATGTCCTCGATGAGCGCCCGGCCCTTCGCCTCGATCGCCGGCAGCGCGTCGCGCCGGGCCGCGGACAGCGCCGCCGCGGTGCCGGCGTCCTCGGTCGTCTCCACCGACCGCGCGGTGCGGCCGAGCACGGCGGCGACGGCCGCGATCTCCTCGCCGGCGCCGAAGCCGTCGGCCTGCACGAGCAGCAGCGCGGCGCCCCGGCCGGCATGGCCGGTGCCGCGCAGCTCGTCGATGGCGGCCAGGGTCTTGCCGTCGACGAGTTCCAGCACCGCCGGGCGCAGGCCGGCGGCGCCCAACGCGGTCGCGGCGCCCGCGGCGGCGGCGACCGAGGCGAAGTAGGCCACCGCGGTGGTCACCCGCGTCGGGCGAGGCAGCAGCCGCAGTGTCGCGCCGACGACCACGCCGAGCGTGCCCTCCGACCCGACGACCAGGCCGGCCAGGTCGAGGCCGACGACGCCCTTGACGGTGTCGCGGCCCAGGCGCAGCAGGGTGCCGTCGGCCAGCACGACGTCGAGGGCGAGGACGCTGTCGCGGGTGACGCCGTACTTGGCACCACGCAGGCCGCCGGCATTGGTGGCGATGTTGCCGCCCACGGTGCAGATGGCGACGCTGCCCGGGTCGGGGGCGTACATCAGGCCGTGCTCGGCGGCGGCCCGGTCCAGCTCGGCGGTGACCACGCCGGGCTCGACGCGGGCGATCCCGTCGACCGGGTCGATGCCGAGGATGCGATCGAGCCCGGACACGTCGAGCACGATCGCCTCCGGGCCGGCGACCGCGCCGCCGGCCAGCCCGGTGCCGGCGCCGCGGGTGACGACCGGCGTGCCGGTGCGGCTGGCCTCGGCCAGGGTGCGCTGGACGTCGGCGACGGTCCGGGCCCGCACGACCGCCCGCGGCGGCCCGTCCGGCGCCCAGCCGGACCGATCGGTGAAGAGCGCCGCCGGGCTAGACAACGGCGTTCACCGTCGCCGCCAGCAGCTCACCCACGTGGTGGGTCCCGGGCGGCGCGCCGGCGACCGCCTGCGCCCCGAGCAGCCGCTGCAGCCGCTCGTTGACCGGCGTCGGCACGCCGGTACGCCGCCCCAGCCGCACGATCTCGCCGTTGAGATGGTCGACCTCGCTCGACGTGCCGCGGGCGAAGCTCTGCCAGGTCGACAGCCTTCCCGGCACGTGGCCGGGGACGGGCGCGAAGCTGAGGTCGGCTCCGGCGCGCAGGGCCTCCGCCGGGGCCGGGGTGATCCCGGCGGCCGCGTACGCCGCCTCGGCCTCGGCGACGAGCAGCTCGCCGGCCCGGTCCTTCTCCTCCGCGGTACCGTCGAGCAGGTCGAGGCCGTTGCGGACGTTGCCCAGCAGCTTGCGGGCCTTCCAGGCGGAGATGTCGGGCACGCCGTGAGCGGCGAACCCGGCCGCGGCGAGATCCCGGGCGAAGCGCTGCTGGGCCGGGTCGGGCTGGTCCGGGTAGCGGCCGAGCCACACGGCACCGACGACCGGGTGCGACGGGTTGACCACCTCTCCCGGGACCAGATAGCTGGCGGCGACGGCGACGGTACCGCCGTACACCCGGCAGAACCGCCGCAGCGCCGCCTCCTCCGTGGCCAGGCCGTTCTGCAGGGTCAGCACCGGCAGGTCCGTGCCGAGCCGCGCCGGCCCGCCGGCGGGGTCGGCGACCGGCTGCCACGCCCACTCGGCCAGGGCGGCGTCCGCGTCCTGGGCTTTGGTCGCCAGCACGAGCACGTCGGCGGTGGACAGGCGCACCTCCCCGGGGCCGCCGGCGACCGGCACCGCCACGACGTCGTCGCCGTGCGGGCGACGGATCCGCAGCCCGCCGGCCCGGATCGCGGCGAGCTGCGTGCCGCGGGCGACGAGCACAGTGTCGATGCCGGCCAGGTGCAGCTGCGCGGCCAGCAGCCCGCCGACCGCGCCGGCGCCGATCACCACGTACCGGCTCACGCGACCGTCACCGCGCTGCGGCGGGCCAGCTCCTGACGGACCAGCGGGATGACGTACCGCCCGTAGTCGATGGCGTCGTCGAGATTGTCGTAGCCGCGGATCGAGATGAGCTCGGCGCCGAGGTCGATGTAGTCGAGGATGGCCGCGGCGACCGTCTCGTAGCTGCCGACCAGCGCCGTGGAGGCGCCGGCCGCACCGGTCGCCGTCGCCGTGGGCGTCCACAGCGCCCGGTCGTGCACGTCCTGGCGCTTGGCGATCGCCAGCAGCCGCTGGGAGCCGACGTTCGCCGGCGCCTCGCCCCCGCCCCACCGCTGCTTGGTCGACCACAGCCCCGCCCCGGCCCGCCCCTGCAGGATCTGCAGGATCCGTTCGGCCTTCTCCCAGGCCAGCGCGTCGGTGGCGGCGACGATCGGGCGGAAGGTGACCCAGATCCGCGGGGTGTCGGCGCGGCCGGCCCGGCGGGCCTCGGCCGCGACCCGGTCCATCTGCTCCTTGGTGTCGGCGAGGGGCTCGCCCCACAGGCCGAAGATGTCGCCGAGCGCGCCGCCCACCCGGTAGGCGTCGTCGGACGAGCCACCGACGGAGATCGGGATGGTGCCGTGCACCGGGCGCACCACCGAGACGAAGTTCTCGAACGAGTAGTACTTCCCCGCGTGGTCGAAGGGCTCGGTGGAGCTCCACACCCTGCGCAGAATCCGGATGTACTCCTCCTCGCGCTCGTAGCGCTCGCTCTTGCTCAACCGGTCGCCCTCCCGGGCCTGCTCGGCGTCGCTGCCGCCGGCGATGAAGTGCACGACCGCGCGCCCGCCGGACAGCTGGTCGAGGGTGACCAGCGCCTTCGCGGCGACGGTCGGGTACATCGTGTTGGGCCGCAGCGCGACGATGGGCCGCAGCCGCTCGGTGACCTGGGTGAGCGCCACGGCGACACCGAACGGGTCGTGGAACGAGGAGTTGTAGGGCACCAGGGTGTAGTCGAAGCCGCCGTCCTCGAGCACGCGGGCGTAGCGGCGCAGGAAGCCGACGTCGATGGCCGGGTCGCCGCGGCCGTTGACCTCGTTGCTGGCATTGACGTTGATGGCACTGATGAACTCGACCGGCATGCCAAAAGCCTATTAAACTGATGGGAATTCATCCAATGCGGTTTACGGCTCGGCACCGATCGGCGGCGACGATCGGTGCCGAGCTTCAGGCCACGCTGCGCAGGTGCGCGCGGGTCGCGAAGAACTCCTCAATGACCCCGCACGCCATGCGCTCCAGTTCCGGGTCGATGCCCCGCCGGGCGGCGACCTGCAGCCCGACCGTGCCGACCTCCGGCAGCTGCCGCAGCGCGGTCAGGCCCGCGGGCGCGCGCCCGGTGCTGGGTAGCAGCGCCACGCCGAGGCCGGCCCGGACCGCGGCCACCACCCCGTCGAGGCTGGTCGACTCGGCGATGATGTCCGTCGGCTCGCCGGCCGACTCGAGGGCCCGCAACGCCCGGCGCCGCAGGCCGCACGGCTCCTCGAACGCCACGACCGGCCACGACGCCCGATCCCGGGGCGGCACGAACTGCGGCGCGGCATACCAGTACAACGGCAGCTCGGCCACCTGCGCGCCGGACGGCTCGGCGCCGTCGAGGACGACGGCGAGGTCGAGTGCGCCGCGGGCGACCACCTGGGCCAGCTGCGTCGAGCGGTCGATACGGAACCGCACGGACCGGCCCGGAAACCCGTGCCGCATCACGTCCAGCAACTGCGGCAGCACCTGATCGGCCGCGTGCTCGGTGCAGCCGACCAGGATCACCCGCTCAGCGGCGACCTCCAGGCGGCGCAGCGACTCGTCGTGCACGGCCAGGATCCGCCGCGCCTCGACCAGCAGCGCCTCCCCCTGCACGGTGAACCGCACCCCGCGGCCGGCCCGCTCGACCAGCGGCTCCTTGAGCCGCCGCTCGAGCAACCGGACGTGCTGGCTCACTGTCGACTGGCTCACGCGCAGCACCGCCGCGGCCCGGTGGAACCCGCCGCATTCGGCGATCGTCACCAGGGTCTTCAGGTGGACGAGGTCGAGAGGGTCGGGCATGGCGCTCATTCTCCTGGCACTATTGCTGGTAAATCGACGGGCACAGTATGTTTTTGCGATGATCGTGGTCGCGCTGCTGTTCGCCGGCGCCCTGGGAGCACTCCTGCTGCACCGCGAAGCGGCCTTCTGGGTACTGGCCGGACTCTCGATCGCGTGGCAGCTGGTCCTACTGGAGCGGGACCGGCGGCGCGACTGAGCACGGCCAGGCCACGCCGGCGACGACCCGCCCCATCGACCGCACCGCAACCGCCCACAACATGCCAGCAGCGTAGCAAGTACTCTATCATTCCGATAGGATTTGCGGCCGGACGGGACCTCGATGACGAGCGACCTGACCTGATGGCGGGTCGGAGGCCGCCGCCCGGCGACGGCCTCCGGCGGTGGTCTCAGCGCGGGTGGTACAGATACGGCCAGGCGCGGCGGAAGCGCCGCTCGACAACGGCGCCGACCTCGTCCAGCAGCGGCGCCGGTAGCCCGTCACGGGCCAGCACCCGCAGCGCGAGGTCGAGCAGCGGCGGCGCGGTCGCGGCGATGACCGCGTCCGTCAGGCCGTAGCGGGCCGCCTCGATCCACCGGCCGGCGGCGGGCGCGGCCAGGTCGCGCGCGGCGTCGACGGTCGGGCCGTCGCCCAGCAGGGCGGCGAGCACGGCGACCGGGACGAACCAGTCGCCGCCGGGCTGGGCGTCCAGGTAGCGCACCTGCAGCCGGCCCTGCGGGCGGACCAGCGGGAAGAGCGTGCCGAGGTGGTAGTCGAGGTCGTCGTACGTCGGGCGGCTGCCCAGCGCCCCGCCGATCCAGTCGGCGAAGGTGATGCCCGGCGGGACGGCCCAGCTGATGCCCGGGCGGCGCACGCACAGCAGCGGGGCGCGCAGCGCGTAGCGGGCCCAGGCGGCGGCCGGGTCCGGGCCTGTCGGCACGGTCCCGGCGCGGGCGGGGTCGATGCCGTACCAGGTGCGCATGCGGGCCGACGCCCAGCCCGTGTCGCGGCCGGCGAACACGGGCGAGTTGGCGAACACGGCCAGCAGGGTCGGGCCGAGTTCGTGCGCGGCCGCCCAGCGGGCCGCCAGCTGCGCGGGCGGGCCGGCGTCGAGGACGGGGCGCAGGCCGGCGGTGCTGCACATCATGGCGCGGCCGTCGCCGCTGCGCCGGGCGAAGAAGGCGGCCATCGCGTGGTACCGCCGCGACGACACCAGCCGTCGCGGCGCGCGGTGCGGGTCGATGCCGGCGCCGGCGATGCGCAGGTCGGCGGCGGCGAGCAGGTCGCCGAGCCGGTCGAGGTCGGCGTTGACGGCGGCATGCAGCCGGGCGAGGGACGGCTGCGGCCGCGCGGCGAGGCTGATCTGCCCGCCCGGGCCGAAGGAGACGCCGCCGTCGTGAGGCAGCGGGGCGAGGGCGGCGGTGACCGCCTCGAGGTCGATGGGCCGGGTGGGGTGGCCCGGATGGTGGAGGATGTGCTCGACTTCGACGCCGATGGAGGCGGGTGGGCCGGTCTTGAAGCAGATCGACGCGATGTAGCCCTCCGCGTCCTCGATCCGCCCGATCTCGGCACCCGCGTCGATCGCGTGTGCTAAGGGCTGCATGCGACGGATGCTACGCCCACCGCCATCGATCCAGCACCATCTGTACTTCCGGCAGCACGCTGGGTAAAATCGCCCAGTCCGCCGAGGAGGCCGGCCAGGATCCGCGGCCCGTCGAGCGTCAGCACCGACTCCGGATGGAACTGCATCGACGCGAAGTGCGCACCGCGCAGCGCGTGCACCTCGCCGGTGGCCGGGTCCCGGGCGACCGCGACGCCGCGATGCTCGTCCTCGTCGCTGTAGGCGGCGAAGGTGTTGTAGAAGCCGACGCGCTCCTCCCGGCCGAAGAGGTCCACGGCGCGCTGCAGGCCCTGGTTGGGCACCGGGCGACGGGCCACCCGCAGCCCCAGCGCCCCGGCGAGGACCTGATGGCTCAGGCACACCGCCAGGAACGGCCGTCCGGCGGCGAGCAGCTCGTCGATCAGGCCGCGCAGCCGGGCGATCTTCGGGTGCCCGCCCGCGCGCGGGTCGCCCGGGCCGGGGCCGAGCACGACGAGATCGTGCGCGCCGACGGCCGGCGGGGTCGCGTGCGGCACGACGTCGACGGTCAGCCCGAGCGCGCGCAGCTGCAGGGCCAGCATGGCCGTGAACGTGTCCTCCGCGTCGACGACGACGGCGGTGCGCCGGGCCGGCGCCGGGTGCGCGGCTGCCGCCCGCTCGCCGCCGGTCAGCCAGAAGCGGGCCAGGCCGGCGTTGCGACCGGCGAGCGCGCCGCGGACCCGCCGATGCTCGGCCAGGCCGGGTCGCGGGGCCGGGCGGTGCGGGGCGGCGGCAGCCGCGGACGGGGCGCCGGCCAGCGCGGCGAGCAGCGCGGCCGCCTTGGCGTCGGTCTCGGCCTCCTCGGCCCGCGGGTCGGAGTGGCGTACCAGGGTGGCCCCCACGTCGATGTTCACCCGGCCGTCGGCGGCGATGTCGGCGGTGCGGATGACGATCGCCGAGTCGAGCTCGCCGGGCCCGACGAGGGCGGCGATGCCGCTGTAGTAGCCGCGGCCACGCCGCTCGTGCCGGGCGATCACGCGGCAGGCGTTCTCCACCGGGCTGCCGGTGACGGTCGGCGCGAACAGGGTCTCGCGCAGGATGTCGCGCGGGTCGAGGGCCGTGCGGCCGCGGATGAAGTACTCGGTGTGCGCCAGCCGGGCCATCTGCCGCAGGTACGGGCCGTCGACCCGGCCGCCGTCCGGGCAGATGCGGGCCATCATCTTGAGCTCCTCGTCCAGCACCATGGCCAGCTCCTCGCGCTCCTTGCGATCGGCGAGGAAGTCCAGCACGCCGGGCAGGGTCGGGCCGGCGGGGCCGTACCGGTACGTGCCGCTGATCGGGTTCATGACCGCCTCCCCGTCGCGGACGCTGATGTGCCGCTCCGGCGTGGCCCCGACCAGGGTCCGCTCCCCGGTGTGGACGAGGAAGGTCCAGTAGGCGCCCGACTCGTCCAGCAGCAGCCGCCGGAAACAGGCCAGGGCGTGGGCGAGCCGGTAGTCGTCGATCACGGCGCGGAAGGTACGCCGGATGACGAAGTTGGCCCCCTCGCCGGCACCGATCTCCTCGGCGACGACCCGGCGGACCGTCTCGTCGTAGCGTTCGCCGTCGAAACCGGCGCCCGACAGCGGTACCGCCACATCCGGCAGCAGCGCGGTCGCGAGCGGCACGGGGAGCACGGACCGGCTGGCCACGCGCATCGCGAGCAGCCCCGCGCCGTCCTCGACGCAGGCGTACCCACGCTCGGCGACCTGCCGGAACGGCACCAGGACGAGCGCGGTCCGGTCGACCGGCACCTCCGCGAGGGTGTCCACGGTGGACATCGGGCCGGCGATCACCTCCACACCGTCCACGGTGGACGGCCGGTGCAGCAGCGCGAACGGCTCCATCACACACCCGCCCGGGCGAACAGGTCCGCGGCCAGGGTGACCACCGCACACCGGCGGGCCGCGTAGGCGACGGTCAGGCGATGGTCCTCGGCGCTGAAGTCGCCCACCGCGTCGGCGACCAGAAAGGGCTGGATGTCATGGCTGAACGCGTCGATGAGGGTGGCCAGGATGCCGACATGGGCGTAGACGCCGCACACGACGAGCTGATCGCGGCCGGCGGCGCGCATCCGGGCCAGCAGGTCGGAGCGGAAGAAGGCGCTGTAGCGCCACTTGGTGAGCCGCCAGTCGTACGGCGCCGGGGCGAGCGGCTCCACGACCTCGCGGTCGGCGGGGTCGACCCGCATGCCGGGGCCCCAGAAGTCGGCGAGGAGGCCACGCTGGGACGGGGTCATGCCGCCGGGCTGGGCGGTGTAGGCGACCGGCACGCCGGCGGCGGCAGCGTTGGCGCGCAGCGTCGCCGCGTTGGCCACCAGCCGCTCCCGCAGCCCGGGGGCGAACGGGCGCAGGAAGTACCGCTGCATGTCGTGCACCAGCAGGACCGTGCGCCGCGGCTCGGGCCGCCAGGTGGCGACGTTGGCGGGCAGGTCCGCCGCGGCGGGCAGCGGGTAGTCCGGGATGTGGGCAAGGCTCATCGGTTTCTCCTAGACGCCGAGCGCGGCGCCGCCGTCGACGGTCAGGGCGTGCATGGTGATGTGCCCGGCCCGGTCGGACAGCAGGAACACCACCGCCTCGGCCACGTCCTGCGGGCTGGCCAGCTTGCGCAGCGGGATGCCGACCCGGTAGGCGTCGAGCCGGCCGTCGATGGTGGCCCGGCGGGCCGCGTCGTCGGCCCACATGCCGTGCAGCATCGGCGTGTCGGTCGAGCCGGGCGCCACGAGGTTGCACCGGATGCCGTGCCCGGCCACCTCGAGGCCGAGGCACTTGGTGAACATGGTCGCGGCGGCCTTCGACGCGGCGTAGGCGGCCATGCCCTGCCGGGGCGTGTCGGCCGCGTTGGAGGCGACCGTCACGATCGCGCCCCGCCCGCGCGGCACCATCCGGCTGACCACGGCTCGCGAGACGTGGAACACGCCGGTGGTGTTGACGGCGAAGGTCGCCTGCCAGTCCTCGTCGGTGAGCCGGGCGGCGTCGGCCAGGCGCAGCACGCCGGCCGCGTTGACCAGGTGGTCGATCGGGCCGTGGCGCTCCTCGACGGCGTCCACGGCCGCCTCGACCTCGGCGCGGCGGGTGACGTCGGCCGGCAGCGCCAGCACGCCCAGCCCCTCGGCGCCGAGCTTCCCGGCCAGCTCGTGCAGCCGGTCCGCGTCGCGGTCCACGGCCGCGACCAGTGCGCCCTGGACGGCCAGGGCCCGCACCACGGCGGCGCCGATGCCGCCGGCCGCCCCGGTCACGAGTGCGATCTTGTCGTGCATACCGACCTCCTCAGCCACGCCATGCCGCGATCACCGACATGGCCTGTTCCGGGTTGAGCCGCGGGTCGCACAGGCTCGTGTACTTGTCGCCGACCCGCTCGACGTGCCCCGCGTCCGCGGCGCACTCGGTCACGTCGTCGGGCGAGGTCTCCAGGTGCAGGCCGCCGGCGACCCCGCCGGAGCCACGGACCGCGCACTGGAAGGCGCGGACCTCCCGCACCACGGTGTCCAGCAGCCGTGTCTTCAGGCCCTGGGCGGTGGTGACGGTGTTGCCGTGCATCGGGTCGACCAGCCACACCACCGGGTGGCCGGCGGCCCGCACGGCCTCGACGAGGACGGGCAGGCGGTCGGCCACGGCGGCCGCGCCGAGCCGGGCGATGAGCGCGAGCCGGCCCGGCTCGCGCCGCGGGTCGAGCCGCCCGCACAGCGCGACCAGGTCGGCGGCGCTCGTCGACGGGCCGACCTTGCACGCGACCGGATTGACGACGGCGGCCAGCAGCGCGACGTGGGCGCCGTCGAGCGCGCGGGTGCGCTCGCCGATCCACGGCCAGTGCGTCGACGTGAGCAGCCACCGGCCGGTCGCCGTGCGCCGCAGCTGGGGCAGCTCGTAGTCCAGCAGGAGCGCCTCGTGGCTGGTCCAGGTGGTCGGCACGGCCCGGCGCGGACCGAGCCAGCCGAGGTGGGTGAGCACCTCGCGCGCGGTGCGGTGACCGGCGACCAGCCGGGCCGGGTCCGGGCGGCGCGACTGCGGGTCGGGCTCCGGGGCGTTGACGAGGTGCCCGCGGTACACCGGAAGCTCCTGCCCGCCGACGAGCTCGACAGGCCGGGTGCGCGGCTTGGCGAGCTGGCCGGCCATCCGCCCCACCCGCAGCACCGGCCGGCGGGTCTCCTGCTGCAGGGCGCCGGCCAGCATGTCGATGAGGCCGGCCTTGCGGGTGACGTCGCCGTAGGAGCACTCGGCCGGGTCCTCCGCGCAGTCGCCGGCCTGCACCACCGCCGCCTCGCCGCCCGCCACCCGGGCCAGGTGGGCCCGCAGCGCGAACACGTCGGCGGCGCGGACGAGGGGCGGCTGCTGCGCCAGGTGCGTCCGGGCGGCGGCGAGCCCGGCCGGGTCGCCCCAGTCGGGCTGCTGGGCGGCCGGGCAGGCGCGCACCGCCGCGGCGAGGTCCTCAGCCATCGCGCAGGCCGGCGGCGAGGGCCGCGGCGATCGCCACGGACCGGCGGGCCTGGAACTCGGCGGCGGCGAGGTTGTCGTCGCCGACGTTGCCGGGGCGGTTGCGCGAGACGTTGCTCGCGCCGTAGGGGTTGCCGTTGTCCGGCCGGAAGAGCACCGGGTCGGTGGAGCCGGTGGACACGATGACCGCGCCCCAGTGGCAGAACGCGTTGTGCAGGGCCAGGATGGCGCTCACCTGGCCGCCGTGCGGGGCCGAGCCGGAGGCGAACGCACCGGCGACCTTGCCCGACAGCCGGCCGGCGATCGACAGGGCCGCGGTGGTGTCGATGAAGTGCAGCACCTGCGGCGCTGGCGAGCCGAAGCGCACCGGCGTGCCCAGCAGCACGGCGTCGGCCCACTCGAGGTCGTCCAACGTGGCCGGCGGCACCTGGGCGGTGGTCTCCGTGTGCCGCCGCCAGGCCTCGCGGTCGGTGACCGGCGGCTCGTCGACCAGCTCCGGGATGCGGTGCAGCCGCACGTCCGCGCCGGCCTTGACCGCGGCGTCCGCGGCGGCCTCCGCGAGCCGGAACACATTGCCCGTCGAGGAGTAGTAGAGGACTGCGACGTTGGTCATGGCGCCCATCGTCGGGCCGCGCCGACCGGCGGCTCAATTCCTACCCGTCGAGTATGTCAAGTGCGGCGCCGATGAGGGCCGCCGCCACCGCTTCCGGCCCCAGGACGGTTGCGGCAGCACCTAGGCAGCCGGCGGTGCGCCCGGGCACGGTGGCGTTGCGACCCCGTACCAGAGGGAGGACCGATGGCCCATGACGCCGCCTTGACCGAGCCCTACGAGGCGTTGTGCACCGCGCTGTTCGCCGGCCTGCCGCGCAAGGACCAGCGGCGCCGGGGCGCCGAGTACGTCCACGGCCTGCTGCACACCCCCGGCCGCAAGTCGATCCGCAACATCGCCGGGCACGCCAACGAGCAGCGGCTGCACCACTTCGTCAGCGACTCCACGTGGGACTGGACCCCGGTACGGCGCGCGCTTCGCCAGCACCTGCTGCGGGTCGCACCGCCGCAGGCGTGGGTGATCCGCCCGCTCGTCGTGGCCAAGTCCCGCCGCGCCCGGCCCGCCGTCGGGGTGTGGGCGGCGGCCCCCGGCCTGGCGGTGCCGGTCGGCTGGCGACTGCACCGGCCGGGCGACTGCCTCGGCGACGCCTACCTGGAGCTGTTCGACGGCCACCACGACCGGCCCGTCGTCGTGGACGCCCGCGGCGCCGACGCGACGCGGCTCGTCCGGCGGCTGCGGGCGGCCGGCGCGCCGGTGCTCGCCCGCATCGACCCGGACACGCCGGTGCGAGCCGGCGCGCGCACGCCCGGGCACGGTGAGCGGCCAGTGCCCGCGGCCCGGCTCTTCGGTGCCGGTGGCGGGCCGGTCGCCGTCTGCCCGGCCCGGCTGGCCGGCCCCGGGCGGGAGGACGAGCTGACACTGCTGGGCGTCCGCGCGCGGGGACCGTGGCCGGACGAGGTGTGGCTCACCGACCTCACCGGGCACCCGCCCGCGCACCTCGTGCGGCTGCGCCGCCTCGTCGACCAGGTCGACGCCGACCTGGCGGCGATCGGCGACCGCGTCGGGCTGCGCGACTACTCCGGCCGCTCCTACGCCGGCTGGCACCGCCACGTGACCCTCGCGTCCGCGGCGCACGCCCTCGTCGCCCTGCGCCAAGCCGGCTGAAGAAGGGAACCGCCCGTGCTCACCGTGCACGACACCACCACCGGGCCGCCCGTCGCCATTCTGGGCACCGGCATAGGCCTGCCCGACCAGATCATCGGCAACGAGGCCGTGGCCGGGCCGGCCGGCGTCACGCCCGAATGGGTCCTCCGCCGTACCGGCATCCACACCCGCCGCTGGGCCAAGCCCGACCAGGCCACCTCGGACCTCGCCGTCGCCGCGGCCCGGGCGGCCCTGGCCGACGCGGGCCTGCGCGCCGCCGACCTGAGCGTGGTGCTGGTCGCCACCTCCACGCCCGACTCGCCGCAGCCGCCGACCGCCTGCCTCGTCGCCGACGAGCTCGGCGCCCCGCCCGGCACCGCGGCGTTCGACGTCAACGCGGTGTGCAGCGGCTTCGTCTTCGCCCTCGTCACCGCCGAGCGGCTGCTGCGGGCGGGCGGCGGCCACGCGCTCGTCGTCGGCGCCGACGTCTACTCCCGCATCCTCGACCCGGCCGACCGGCGCACCGCGGTGCTCTTCGGCGACGGCGCCGGCGCGGTGGTCCTCGGCCCGGGCGCGCGGCCCTCGCTGGCCGCCGCCCGCCTCGCCACCTACCCCGAGGCGCACGGGCTCATCCGGGTGCCGGCCGGCGGCAGCCGCATCCCCGCCTCCGCCGACTCGCTCGACGCCGGGCTGCACCACTTCGCCATGGAGGGCCGCGCCGTGCGCGACTTCGTGCTCGACGTCGTCGCCCCGGCCATCCGCGCGTTCCTCCGCGACTGCGGGGTCGGGCCGGCCGGCCTCGCCGCGTTCGTGCCGCACCAGGCCAACCCGAACCTCGTCGCCGACCTCGCCGCGGCCGTCGGCGTGCCGGCCGGGCGCACCGCCACCGGCGGCGGCGAGCACGGCAACACCGGCGCCGCCGCGGTGCCGATCGCACTGCACGACGCCCGGGCCGCGCTGCGCCCCGGCGACCTGGTGCTGCTGGCCGGCTTCGGCGGCGGCATGGCGGCCGGGTTCGCGCTGCTGCGCTGGCCCGGCCCCGACCGACTGGAGCGTTCCGATCGACATCGATGAGTACCTGCACCGCATCGGCGCCGCCCGCCCGGCCCGCCCCGACCTCGAAGGCCTGCGGCACCTGCAGGAGCGCCACGTCCTGACCGTGCCGTTCGAGAACCTGTCGTACCACCTCGACGAGGACGTCCACCTCGGCGGCGCGGTCGTGGACAAGATCGTCCGGCAGCGCCGCGGCGGGGGCTGCTACGAGACCAATCCCGCTTTCGGGCTGCTGCTCGCCGCGCTGGGGTACCGCGTCGAGATCCTCCCCGGCCGGGTGTTCCGCCCCGACGGGCTCGGACCGCCCTTCTGCCACCTCGCGCTGCGCGTCACCGTCGGCGGCGTGCCGTGGCTGGTCGACACCGGCTTCGGCCGCAACAGCCGCCACCCGCTGCGGCTGGACACCGCCGAGGCCCAGCCCGACCCGCACGGCACCTACCACGTGCGCGACGGCGAGGTGTCCCGCAACGGCCGGCCGCTGTACCGCGTCGAACCCCACCCGGCCGAGCTCGACGACTTCCGCCCGACGCTGTGGTGGTGGCGCACCTGCCCGGACTCGCCGTTCCTGCAGGAGGTCTTCTGCTCCCTGCCCACCGCCGACGGGCGGGCCACCCTCAAGGGCCGCCGGCTCACGGTCGACGGCAGCACCACCGAGCTCACCGACGACGCGGCCGTGTTCGCCGCCTACCGCAAGCACTTCGGCATCGACCTCGACCGGCTGCCGCGCGACCCGCTCGCCGTCGCCGCCGGCGTCATCCTCGACTGAACCTCTGGAGTCTCCCGTGACAAGCATCCTCGACCTGCCCCACGACGCGGCCGTCGACCCGGACGAATATCTTCGCGCCGCGCTGCGCTGGCACTTCTCCCCCGCCACCGGCTCGCCGTTCTGGCTGGAGCGGGCCCCGGCGCTGGGCTTCGACCCGATCGCCGACATCGCCGGATTCGACGACCTCGCGCGCTTCCCGAACCTCGCCAACGACCTTCGCGCCGCGCGGGTCGAGGACCTGATCCCCCGCGGCTACGGCCCGCACCCCGACGTCGTCGGCGTCTTCGACAGCGGCGGCACCACCGGCGCCCCGAAGCGCGTGGTGCTGCTGCGCGACTGGCTGCAACGGCTGCTGGCCTGGAGCAGCGCCCAGCTCGACCGCCACGGCGTGCCGCAGGGCGTCAACTGGCTCTCCGCCGTGCCCTCCGGCCCGCACATGGTCGGCCCCGTCATCGCACACCAGACCGCCCTGCGCGGCGGCCTCACCTTCGCCGTCGACCTCGACCCGCGCTGGGTCAAGCGGCTCGTCGCCGAGGGCAACGCCACCGAGGCGGCCGCCTACGGCGAGCACATCGTCGACCAGATCGGCCACGTGCTGCACAGCCAGGACGTCGGGGTACTGATGATCACACCCCCGGTCCTGGAGCGCCTGGCCCGCCGCGAGGAGCTGGTGAAGCTCGTCAACGACAAGGTGCGCGCCATCAACTGGGTCGGCACCCAGATGGACCCGGACACCCGCCACCTGTACCGCACCGAGATCTTCCCCGGCATCGCCCTCTACAGCGGCTACGGCAGCACCATGATCCTCGGCAACGCCAGCGAACGGCCGGGCCTGACCGACGACGACCCGTGCGTGTACGACCCGTTCTCCCCGCACATGAGCTTCCACGTCGTCGACCCGGAGACCTCCCAACCGGTCCCCTACGGCGAACGCGGCCAGGTCGTCATGCACCACGTGAGCAAGAGCCTCTTCCTGCCCAACAACCTCGAGCGCGACACCGCCGTGCGGGTGCCCGGCCCCGATGGGCAGATCGGCGACTCGGTGGCCGACGTGGCTCCCGTCGCCACGTTCGACAACGAGGCCGTCATCGAGGGGGTGTACTGAATGATCTCCCTCGACGCCCTCGGCCCACGCGGCCCGCTGCGCTCCCGCCGCCGCCTGCCGGTCACCGACGTCACCGGCGCCGAAGCGATCGACCTGAGCCTCGTCCCGCGCCTGTTCGCCGCCCGGGCCATGGACGCCCTGCGGGCCGCGCGGCCGTTGCCGTACGAGCGGCGCATCGAGGCCCTCGCCGCGGCCGCGCACCACTTCCGCGACGACCGCATCGCCGGGCTGTCCTTCGACGAGTACGAGCGGACCGTCGCGCGGGTCTCCGGCGTGCCGCTGGCCGTGGTGCAGGACGCCACCGCGGCGATCGCCGCCTCGGCGGAGCTGGCCGGCGAGACCACCCCGCTGCCCCGCCCGCTGGGCGCCGCCGCCGACTGGCGCGACCCCGGCACCCGCCGGGGCAGCGCGGTGTGGACCCGCCGCGGCGAGACCTTCGCGGTGCACGCGGCCGGTAACCACCCCGGCCCGCACGGCCTGTGGCTGGAGGCGCTGGCCCTGGGCTACCGGGTGGCGGTCCGCCCGTCCCGCCGCGAGCCGCTGACCCCGCACCGGCTCATCACCGCCCTGCGCGCGGCCGGCTTCGGCGACGACCACGTCGTGCTGCTCCCGACCGACCATGACGCCGCCGGCGAGCTGCTGCAAGGCGCCGACCTGGGCCTGGTGTACGGCGGCGACGAGGTGGTCGAGCGCTATGCCGGCTCGGCGGTACTGCCACAGGGCCCCGGCCGCGCGAAGATCCTGCTGACCGCGGCCGCCGACTGGCGCGAGTACCTCGACACGATCGTCGACTCGGTCGCCGGGCAGGCCGGGGTCGCCTGCATCAACGCCACCGCGGTGCTCGTCGAGGGCGACCCGGCCCCCTTGGCCGAGGCGCTGGCCGAACGCCTGGCCGCCCTGCCCAGCCTCCCGCCCGAGCACCCGAAAGCCGTCCTGCCGGTCCAGCCCCTGGCCGCGGCCCGCGCGCTGGAGTCCTCGCTGCTGGCCCGCGCGGAGGGCACCCGCGCCTGGCTGGGCGCCGGCGGCATCGCCGACGACCTGGGCGACGGCAGCGCCGCCCTGCGTCCGGCGGTCTTCCAGGCCGACCGTCCGACCGCACCGCAGCTGCGCCTCGAGCTGCCGTTCCCGTGCGTGTGGCTGGCCCCGTGGAGCCCGTCGGACGGCCTGCCCCCGCTGCGCGACACGCTGGTGCTCACGGCCATCGGCGCCGGCGACGACCTGATCGACGCCCTGCTGAACGAACCGAGCATCAGCAATGTCTACGTCGGCGCCCACCCGACCCACTGGCTGCGCCCGGGCGTCCCCCACGACGGCTTCCTCGGCGAGTTCCTGATGCGCACCAAGACCGTCATCCGGTGAACGGTCATCCTGTGAGCTCGCCCGGGTCATGCAGCTGTTCTCCGGGGGCTCCCGCCGCCTGTCGTCGCGGCCGGCGCGACCATCCGGTCGTCAGCCGGCAGGGCGGTCGCTGATCCAGCGGGCAGCGAGCAACCCGGACGCTGCGGTGAGCGCGGTGGCCGCGACGACGGTGGCGTTGAGGCCGAGGGCGTCGGCGAGGACGCCGGCGACGAGCGCGCCGGCGGCGTAGCCGATGTCGCGCCAGAACCGGTACGTGCCCAGGGCGTTGGCCCGCCAGACCGGGTGGGCATGGTCGGAGACCGAGGCGATCAGGGCCGGGTAGACCATGGCGGTGCCGAGGCCGAGCATGACCGCGGACAGCACACCGGCCAGGAGTGGGCGGTCGAGCAGGGCGAGGGCGGCGACGAACCCGGAGGCTTGGACGAGCATGCCGGTGATGATGAGGGGCTTACGGCCGACGCGGTCGGCGAGGTGGCCGGTGGGGATCTGGCCGAGACCCCACAGCAGCGGGTAGAGCCCCTTGATGAGGCCGACGGCGGCGAGGCCGAGGCCGTGGTCGGTGAACAGCAGCGGGAAGACGCCCCAGGTCAGGCCGTCGTTGAGGTTGTTGACCAGGCCGGCCTGGCAGGCGCCGCGCAGCGACCGGTGCCCCCACGACGTCCGCGCGAACGTCGCCGCGAGCCCGGGAGGCTGGGCGGCGGCGGTGCTGGGCTTGGGGTGCTGGGCGAGTTCGAGGGCGACATGGGCGGCGGTGTCGCGGACCACGATGGACAGCAGCAGGCCGGCGACGACGAAGACGACGCCGATGAGCTCGGGAGCCGGACGGAGCCCGTACCGGGTGGCGAGGTAGCCGGTGAGCAGGGCGGTGCCGCCGACCGCGGCGTAGCCGGCGGCCTCGTTCAGGCCGGTCGCCAGGCCGCGGCGGGCCGGGCCGACGAGGTCGATCTTCATGTTGACGGTCATCGACCAGGTCAGGCCCTGGTTGACGCCGAGCAGGACGTTCGCGGCGACGATCCACCCCCACGCCGGCGCGTAGGCGAGGGCGAACGGGACCGGCAAGCCGAGTAGCCAACCGGCGAGGAGCAACTGCTTGCGGCGGAACCGGCCGATCAGCGCGCCGGCGGCAAGGTTCGTCAGGGCCTTGGTGACGCCGAAGGCGATGATGAACGCGAACACGGCCAGGTCGCTGGCCAGCCCGAACGTCTCGGCGCCGATGAGCGGCACCGTGGTGCGCTCCAGGCCGACGAGACCACCGACGCAGACGTTGGTGACGACGAGCAGGGTGAACTGCGCCCAGTTCTCCCGCAACCCCAGCCGCACCGGCCGGGCGGCCGCGACGGCGGCGCCGGTCATCGCGGGTCCCCGTCGACGAGGCGCAGCCCGTGCGCGGCGGCGTACTCGGTCGGGCCGCCGTCGAGTACCGTCACGTCGGTGCGGCCGGCGCGTTCCAGGATGCTGGCGGCGGTCATCGCGCGCTCGCCGTGCCCGCACGCCACCACCAGGCCCTTGGCCGCCTCGAGCGCGTGGCCGGCGAGGGCGCCGAGTTCGACGTTGACCGCGCCCGGCACATGCCCGGCGCCGAACTCGGCGCGCTGCCGCACGTCCAGGTATCGCCCGGGTGTCGTCTGAGCGGCGGGCACGAACGGCGTCGTGCGGCGCTGGTGTCCGGCGGCCAGCCAGGCGTCCATGCCGCCGGCAAGGTGCCCGGCAAGCCGCTCGTAACCGACCTTGGCCGCCTGCCAGACAAGGTCTTCGAGGTCCTGGCCGGGATTGACGATCACGGCGATCGGTGCGTCGTCGGGAACCAGCCAGCCCAGCCAGGTGGCGAACTGCGCGCGCAGCGGGATCGACAGCGCGCCGGGGACGTGCCCGGTGGCGAAGTCCGCCGCGGGGCGCGCGTCGACAACCCAACCGCCGCAGGCGAGCAGCGCCCGCACCGCCCCAGGATCGAGGGCGGGCAGCGGCGGGGCGCCGGCCAAGACGGACGGGCCGCGCCGGTTGCGCTCGGCGAGCCGGTCGAAGTAGGCCGGGTAGGTGCCGAGGCTCGCGAGCAGCCGCCGGACGAAGGTGTCCTCGTCGCCGGCGGCGAGGAGCGGGTTGGCGGCCTTCTCAGCGCCGATCGTGGTGGTGCGCTCGGTGCCGGGCGGGGCGGAGCAGAACGACCCGGCCCCGTGCGTCGGCCACACCGCGGTCGCGTCCGGCAGCCCGGTGAGCCGCCGCAGCGACCAGTACTGTGCCCGGGCCAGCTCCTCGGTGCGGCCGGCGCCGAGCAGGTCGGTGCGGGCGGCCGACCCGACGATGAGTGACCCGCCGGTGAACACCCCGAGCTCCCGGTCGCCGTCGAGGAGCAGATAGGCGAGGTGCTCGTCGGTGTGGCCGGGGGTGGCGAGCGCCCGCAGCCGGAGCCCGCCCAGGTCGACCTCGTCGCCGTCGCCGACCCCCCGGTGCGGGAACGACCGCCCGCCCGCGGTCGCGGCGAGGACCACGGCGTCCTGGTCGTGGCCGAGCTGGACGGCGCCGGAGACGAAGTCGGCGTGCAGGTGGGTGTCGGCCGCGTACCTCACGGTCAGCCCGCGCCGCCCGGCGGCGGCGTGCAGGGCGCGCAGGTCCCGGCAAGGATCCACGGCGAGGGCGCGGCCGTCGCCGAGGTCGACAAGGTAGGCGCTGTTGCCCAGCCCCTCGTCGACGAGCGGGATCAGATGGTCTTCGGCGAACCCCACGACGCCCTCCAACTTCGGTCGCTGGCGTTGTCCCCGCCAATGTCATACACTATTCCATGGATTTATGGAGGATGCCATGTCGGTGCACGACCCAGCCGCGAAGGCGGCGCTGTACGAGGCGTTCGCAGCCAGTGGGAAGGCATTGTCGAGCGGCAAGCGCCTGGAGCTGCTCGACGTGCTCGCCCAGGGCGAGCGGACCGTCGACGCCCTCGCCAAGGCGACCGGCCTGAACCTGACCACGGCGTCGGCGCACCTGCAGACGCTGAGGCAGGCCGGGTTCGTCGCGACCCGGCGCGACGGCGTGCGGATCTTCTACCGTCTCGCCGGCGACGACGTCGCGCAGTTGTTCGCCTTGCTGCGCCGGGTCGCCGACCGGCACCAGACCGCGGTGCCACCGGCCCGGGAGGCCTACCTCGGCTTCGACGGTGCGCAGGAGATCACCCGCGCCGAGCTGCTGGCCCGCGCCGAGGCCGGCGGGCTGCTCATCCTCGACGTCCGGCCCATCGACGAATACCTGGCCGGGCACGTCCCCGGCGCGGTGTGCATCCCGGTCGACGAGCTCGCCGAGCGGATCGGCGAGCTGCCTGAAGACGCCGAGATCGTCGTGTACTGCCGCGGCGAGTACTGCGTCTTCGCGTACGACGCCGTGCGGTTGCTCACCGAGCGGGGGCGGCAGGCGATCCGGCTCAACGACGGCATGCTCGAATGGCGCCTCGCCGACCTGCCGGTCACCGCCGGACAGGAGCCGTGACCGGCGGCCTGCCGTCGCGTCCCGGCCTCGCCGGCGGGCCGGTCTACCTGGACTCGGTCGGCCTCGAAGACCCGGCCGGGCCTCGTTGCGCTCCAACCTCCGAGCCTCTGCACCGGCCGGCCCGGACGACTCTCGCCAAGGCCGGCCGGACGGCGCGCGCCACGCGAACGAAAGAGACCGCCATGACCCACGTCGCGTTACCGGAACCCACCACCGGCACCATCGTGCGGGCCGTGACGCAGCGCCGGATCCTGACCGTCCTGGTCTGCTCGCAGATCCTCAGCGGCGCAGGCCTGGCCGCCGGCGTCACCGTCGGGGCCCTCCTCGCCCAGAACATGCTCGGCACCACGAGCCTCGCCGGGCTGCCCTCGGCGCTGTTCACCGCCGGCTCAGCGCTCGCCGCCGTCGCGGTCGGGCGGCTGTCCAACGCCCGCGGCCGCCGCCCCGGCCTCGCAGCCGGGTACCTCACCGGCGCCCTCGGCAGCATCGGGGTCATCGCCGCCGCCGCGCTCGGCAACCCGGTCCTGCTCTTCGCCGCCCTGTTCGTCTACGGCGCCGGCACCGCCACCAACCTGCAGGCCCGCTACGCCGGCGCCGACCTCGCCGACCCGGCCCGCCGGGCCCGGGCCATCGCCACCGTCCTGGTCGCCACCACCCTCGGCGGCGTCGTCGGCCCCAACCTCGCCGCCCCCACCGGAGCTCTCGCCGAGCGGCTGGGCCTACCCCCGCTCACCGGCCTGTTCCTGCTCTCCGGCGCCGCCTACGCCCTCGCCGCCGTCGTCCTGGCCGTATGGCTGCGCCCCGACCCGCTGCTGCTCGCCCGCGCCGAGGCCGCCGCAACGACCGCCACCACGAATGCCACCGACTCCCCCGCAGGGCCCGGGCCGGGCCTGCGGCTCGGCGTCCTCGTTATGGTCCTCACCCAGCTCGTCATGGTCGCGATCATGACGATGACTCCGGTCCACCTGCACGCTCACGGCCACGGCACCGCCGCCGCCGGGCTCGTCATAGCCCTGCACATCGCCGCGATGTACCTGCCGTCCCCGCTCACCGGCCGGCTCGTCGACCGCTACGGCGCCCGCCCGCTCGCCGCCGCCTCCGCCGGCACCCTCCTCGCCGCCGGGCTCGTCGCCGCCACCGCCTCCGGCGGCTCCGTTGCCCCGCTCGCCGCCGCGCTCGCACTGCTCGGCATCGGCTGGAACCTCGGCCTCGTCGCCGGCACCACCCTCATCACCGACGCCGTCCCCCTCGCCACCCGTGCCAAGACGCAGGGCGCCGTCGACGTCGCGATCGCCATCGCCGGCACCACCGGCGGCATGGGCTCCGGCCTCGTCGTCGCCGCCGCCGGCTACCCGGCCCTCGCCCTCGCCGGCGGCATCCTCGCCTTGCTCATCCTCCCCGCCGTCGCTGCCGCGGCACGCCGGACATGACCGGCACCGAGCCGCCCGGCCTGACCGTCGACGGCACCGGCCTGCGCTGCGTCGCCCTGCTGCTCCAGCTGCGCAAGGCCATCGCCGGTCTCCCGCCGGGCACCGTCGTCCACGTCATCGCCACCGACCCGGCCGCCCCGCTCGACCTGCCCGCCTGGTGCCACCTCATCGGCCACAGCTACCTCGGCCCGCTGCCCGAGCCCGGCCCGCTCGCCTACGCGTTGCGCATCGGCGGCGAGGCACGCCCCGTCGACGCCTCGCGGCCCTGGCATCTCGCCCCCTGAACCGCACCTGCCCCGCGCGGCAGACGAGACCGGGACGATGGTGCGCGGCGCTCACGCCGGCGGGACGGCCCCGGGATGGCGCCGGCTCCACGCCCGGGCGGCGTCGATGAGCTCGATCAGGCTGTGGCCCAGGGCGGTCAGCTCGTACTCGACGTGTGGCGGGTTCGCCGGGTGATCGTGCCGCTCGACGTACCCGTCGCGCTGCATGTCGCGCAGCGTCTCGGCGAGGACCTTGGCGGTGACGGGGGCGAGCTGCGCGCGCAGGTCGGTGAAGCGGAGCGGGCCGGCGGCCAGGCACAGCACCGCCATGCCGGTCCACTTGCCGCCGACCTGGACGGGAAACGCCGACGTGGGGCAGGCCGGGTGGATCCGCGCCGGACGACCTTGTGCGGTGCTCATGCGGCGGCCCCCGGTTTCGTTGCGGTAACCAGTACCCCGGACGGTACCGTCCGGCGCATGACAGCTCCCATCGCAGTGCTCGGCGCCGGTGGCCGGGCCGGGCGGGCCGTGGTCGCCGAGGCGGTCCGGCGCGGGCAACCGGTCGTCGCGATCGTGCGCGAGCCGGCCCGTCACGACGACCTGCGCGGCCCGGGCGTGACCCTGGCGGCCGGCGACGCGCTCGATCCCGAATCGCTGGCGTCGGCCGCCGCGGGCGCGCGCGGGCTGGTCTGCGCGGTCACCCCCTTCACGGCGCCGCCGGCGTCCTTCGACGGCTTCGACGCCGGCTACTACGGCCGGGTCTTCGCAGCGATCGCTGCGACCGGGGTCGCCCGGACGGTCGTGGTCGGCCTGTTCGCCACCCTGCGCGCACCGGACGGCGGCCTGGTGCTCGACGACCCGGCGTTGTTCCCGGCCGCGCTGCGCCCGTTCGCCCGCGCGCACGCCGACGGCATCGAGCGCCTGCGCGCCACCGGGGGCACCGACTGGCTCGTGCTGAGCCCGCCGCCGGGCCTGAGCCCGGACGCCGAACCGACCGGCCGCTACCTGCTCGCCGAACCGGTCGCCGACGCGCGGCGGTGGGCCCAGCCCCTCGCCCATGCGGACCTGGCCACCGCCGTGCTCGACGAACTGGACCACCCGACGGCCCGGTGCGCACACCTGGCGGTGTACGCGGCCTGACGGCCGCCGCGCGCAGCACCTCGCCGGACAGGTCGCCCCGAGCCGGCCGGCGTCCGGGCACGCCATGAGTGCGCGGCAGACTCGGCAGCGGTGCCCGGGACCGCGGTCGCGGGCGGGCGGCGGAAGTTCGTCGCCACCAGGATCGTCAGGAACCATGCCGACCGCCGTCGATTGACCTCGCCACGTCCGAGGGCGGACGTCGCGCGGCGCGGTGCGTTAGGATGTGCGTGGTAGAGCGCCTGCCTGCGCCACGAATGGCTGCCCACGTCGACCATGTGACGTGGCCAAGGGTCTCCGACTCAGCGCGAAGTCTCCGCTGCGGTACGTGTGTGCCGTCCGTCGGGCGGGTGACGTGGGCGCCCGCTGAGGGGCGTGATGGGCATGTTCGAGCGGTTCACCGACCGAGCACGACGGGTTGTCGTCCTGGCACAGGAAGAAGCCCGGAT